>CAZLZH010000015.1:0-43597 GCA_964563955.1 uncultured Bacteroides sp.
TTTCAAAAAAGTCTTGATTTATGCGGTGTTGCGGTGGTTGTCTATAAATACTTGCTCCGAACGGCGCAGGGAAATCCACAACCATCCGAACCCTGCTCGGACTGATTGCGCCAACCTCAGGCAGTGCCATGCTGTTTGGGAAGGATATCACAAAGGAAAAGAAATCAATTTTGCAGGATATAGGCTATCTTCCCTCGGAGGCAATGTTTTATCAGGGGATGAAGGTCAAGGATATATTGAAGCTGTCTGCGGATTTACGGAAAAGGGATTGTATAGACGAATCAAAATTGCTCTGTGAGCGTTTGCAGCTGGATATGTCCCGAAAGGCAGATGAATTGTCGTTTGGTAACAGAAAGAAGGTTGCGATTGTCTGCGCTTTGCAGCATCGACCGAAGCTGCTTGTGCTCGATGAGCCGACAAGCGGACTTGATCCGCTGATGCAAAAGGAATTTTTCGATATTTTGCAGGAGAGAAATAAGGAGGGAACGACGATTCTGTTATCCAGTCATGTTCTCTCGGAAGTCCAGCGTAACTGTATCCGTGCAGCGATTATCCGTGACGGAAGAATCATTGCATGTGACAATGTGGAGGTTCTTTCTAAAACAAACGCAAAACGCATCACTGTCCACGGCAGCGTTGACTTAAAAGGTTTAGAAGGTGTTCGGGATAGAAAGGATATAGGGGAAACCGTCAGCTTCCTTTACAGTGGAGATATGGGAAGCTTACTGCACACACTATCCTTAGGGCAGGTGGATGACCTCACGGTTATGGAGCCTGATTTGGAAGAAATTTTTCTGCATTATTATGAAAAGGATGGTGAGACGGTATGACGCTTGTAAAACATGAACTTAAGCAAGGTAAGATATCCTTTTTGATTTGGACAGCCGCAATTGGATTTTTACTTGCCGTCTGTATTTTTCTGTTCCCGGAAATGAAAGGACAGATGGATGGCATAAATGATATGTTTTCTTCTATGGGCTCCTTTACTGAGGCGTTTGGTATGGATCGTTTGAACTTTGGAACACTTACCGGGTTTTATGCTGTTGAGTGTGGTAATGTTTTGGGGCTTGGTGGTGCCTTTTTTGCAGCTCTTTGCGCAGCTGGTATTCTCAGCAAGGAAGAAAAAGACAAAACTGCGGAATTTTTGTTGACGCATCCTGTCAGCCGCAGAAAAATAATTACGGAAAAACTGATTGCTGTATTGATTCAGATCACAGCGATGAACCTTATTATTTATGCGCTTGCTGTTTGCTCGATTGCTGCCATTGGGGAGACAATTCCACTAAAAGAAATCAGTCTGCTGCATCTTGCCTATTATCTGCTTCAACTTGAACTGGCAGGAATTTGCTTTGGCATATCGGCATTCCTGCGCAAAGGCAGTGTTGGTATAGGAATCGGCATTGCGGCAATCATGTATTTCTTGAATTTGATTGCAAATATAGCAGATGTGGCTGAGTTTTTGAAATATATAACTCCATTTGGCTATTGTGAGGGGGCAGACATTGTGGCAAATGGCAGACTGGACGGAGGAATGGCCGCTGTTGGCGCAGTCATAGGAATCGGTGGCATCCTGATTGCGTATCTGAAATATACGAAGAAGGACATACATTAAAGCATATAAAAAGGACCGGCGAACAAGTGGTAATCACTGTTTGCCGGTTCTGTTTTCTTATGTTATGCTACGGAATTCAGTGCCGTTTCAAGATCCTCTAATATGTCATCAATATTTTCAAGTCCGACTGAGAAGCGAATCATACCGGCATCAATACCGGCAGCAACAAGCTGTTCATCGGTTAGCTGACGATGAGTTTCGCTTGCAGGATGCAGGACGCAGGTACGGATATCGGCTACATGTACTTCGTTAGATGCAAGTTTTAAGGAGTCCATAAATTTAGCAGCCGCAGGTCTGCCGCCCTTGATGATAAAGGATATGACACCGCAGGTTTTTCCGCCCAAGTATTTTTGTGCGAGCGGATAGTTCGGGTCGGAAGGGAGTGCCGGACAGCTTACGCTTTCCACTGCATCATGCCTTTCCAAAAATTCAGCGACTGCCATTGCATTTTCGGCATACTGCTTCATACGGACCGGAAGCGTTTCCAGACCGAGATTTAACAAAAATGCAGAATGGGCAGCCGGATATACACCGAAGTCGCGCATAAGCTGCATGCGGGCTTTGATAATATACGCCATATTTCCGTACTGCTTTGTATAGGAGATACCATGGTAGGATTCATCCGGTTCTACAAGCTCCGGGAATTTGCCGTTTGTCCAATCAAACTTTCCACTGTCGACAATCACTCCGCCGACCTGTACAGCGTGACCGTCCATGTATTTGCTGGTGGAATGTGTCACGATATCTGCGCCGAATTCAAATGGCTTGCATAAAATCGGGGTAGCGAATGTGTTATCGACGATGAGAGGAACACCCATTTCGTGTGCGATGTTTGCAAATCGCTCAATATCAAATACCGTCAGTGCCGGATTTGCAATCGTTTCACCAAATACTGCTTTTGTATTTTCCTTAAAGCAGGCTTTGATTTCATCATCGCTCATTTTCTTGTCTACATAGATACATTCGATTCCAAGCTTCTTGAGTGTGAAGGAGAACAGGTTGATAGTACCGCCATAGATCTCCGGCGTACTGATGATACTGTCACCTGCTCGGCATATGTTTAAGATGGAGAGCAGGGTTGCTGCCTGTCCGGATGCTGTACACATAGCGCCGACACCGCCTTCTAAGGCCGCGATTTTTTCCTCGACTGCCATGACAGTCGGATTACCAAACCGGGAGTAGCAGAGTCCTTTGGTCGGATCATCAAAGATACCGGCAACCTCTGCTGCGGAGTCGTAGACATAAGTTGTACTTTGTACGATCGGCAGTACACGCGGTTCACCGTTCTTTGGAGTATAGCCTGCATGCAGGCATTTTGTTTCGTCTTTCATAGTTGCCTCCTATTATCTATTTTCTTTTTTTCATCTTGTAAGATATTTGTAACTGAGTGCTATGATAACACTTCGAAAGTAAAACGACAAGATGTTGCCTTATTATTTTGCATTATAAAATACTACTTGACATATAATACTATGTAATATATAGTATTATGCATAAGGAGGTGTTGTATGGATATTCAAATCAGAAAAGGATTGCTTGAGCTTTGCGTACTTGCTTCCCTTCGGGAAAAGGATTCCTATGGATATCAGATTATTAAGGATGTTTCAGCGTATATTGATATTTCGGAATCGACGCTTTATCCGATTTTGCGAAGATTAGACACGGAAGGCAAGGTGGAGTCCTATAATACGGAATACAACAATCGAATCAGAAAATATTATACAATCACGGACGAAGGCAGACAGACATTAAAGGATTTTTCCAAGGATAAGGAACATTTATTAAAGATATTGGACTTTATTTCACAAGGAGGGGAAGAGGATGACGAAACGTAAATTTTTAAAAAGACTGGAAGGGCAGCTTCACGCGATTGAAAAACAGGAACGCAAAAAATATATCAGCGACTATGATGAACTGATATCGGATCTGGTAGAAAACGGTATGTCCGAGGCGGACGCGATTGCAAAACAGGGTAGTCCGGAAAGCATAGCGAAGGAAATCTTAAATGGAGTAGAGCCAGGTCGATTAAAAAAACGTGACGTGCCGGGAATCATTATCCGTGTAATTACAATCTTGTTGTTTATTGCATCCCTTGTTTGTATTTTATTATTTCCGGGAATCGCAACGGTTGGGGTCGTGGATGCTTCCGGGTCGAGTGCCTTCTTTTTTGCGGGAAAGCTGTCTGAACCATTCGCACTTTATATTGTAACGCTTCTTTTCTTTGTATTGGATATCGTTTATACTTGTGTACGGAAAAGAAAAAAGAGCCTGATTGTTTTGTTGGTTATGACAGCCTTGCTTGTTGTTATGCTCATCGTTCGAAAGCCGATACGCACACTGATTTTTGGCCATGAAAAAGAGGTGCAGACGATGGAAATGTCTGCGGAGGAACGGACGATACAGATTCTTGATTTATTGAACGCAGGGGATTATGATACGTTATGTAATCAATATACAGCCAAAGAGATGCTTCCGTATATGACGAAGGATTGTATGGAGACAGCAAAAAACAATATCAGCGATGACTGGGGAAGCTTTGTATCCTATGGAAAGGTCTATACAAGTGAAGTGAATCAAAATGGCATTACCTATGTTGTATCACAGGTGAGTGTCAGTTACGAGCATGTGAGTGTCATTTATACAATCACATATGACGAGGAAGACAAAATTGCAGGTTTATACATGAAATAATGAATACATATTATTTTTTGTGCAGAAGCAGCACAAATAGTACATCATCAGTCTGCGACTGACGATAGGAAATCAATGGAGGAAACTGTAGTGCAGGTGGATACGGAAGGGTTGATTGGATTTGTCGTATGGACGATAGTCTCATTGATGTTTGTATTGATTGGAATTTATGCGTGGAATACGAAGAAAGCGGTCGGTTTCTTTACATTTGTGAATCCGCCGGAGTTAACGGACGTAAAGGGGTATAACCATGCTGTCGCAAAGCTTTGGTTTGTCTATGCAGCAGTTATGATATTGCTTGGTCTGCCGCTGCTCGCCGGGCAAAATTCTCCGTATATTATGATTTCGGTATTCGGCGCCATGTTTGCTGTGATTGGAATAATCATAGCGTATTTGAAGATTGAGCAGAAATATAAAAAGTGATATTTATGTTGGAAAGGAGAACAGAGTTTTGGGATTTCGAATATATAAAATTGTTGTGAATGTTCTTTGTGTCGTTTGTCTTGTGGGGTTTACGGCATACCTGATTGCCATGTGGAAGGATATTCCGGATCAGATTCCGGCACATTTTAATGCGGCAGGGGAGGTTGACCGGATGGGCGGTAAGAGTACGATTTTGATGCTGCCGATTCTAAGCTGGATATTATTTGGTATGGTCAGTCTGATTGAGATGTTTCCGCAGGCGTGGAATACAGGGGTAAAGGTGACGGAGCAAAATAAAAATCGGGTGTACAAAATCTCTCGGAGCATGCTGCTTTTGGCTAAGCTGATTGTTGTAATTGATTTTACGTTTATGGCTGTATATATGGCAATGGGAAAGGCACTTCCGGTATGGTTTATGCCGGTCTTTTTATCGGTTACATTTGGAAGTATTATCGTGCATATTGTACTATTGTTTCGGGCGAGATAAGCGGAAGCAAAAAGGAATTGTGTGTCGGATATTCATTGATAAAGAGAAAAATGTAATTTTTGCTTGCAAATCACATTTTCCTATGGTAATATCTAACTCTGTGATATATTTTTTATATTCCTTGCTTCCGGCTTGACCGGAGGCCATTAGACCATAAGGAGGTGCAATAACATGAACAAGTATGAATTGGCGTTGGTTGTTAGTGCAAAGATTGATGATGACGCAAGAGCTGCTGTTGTTGATAAGGCGAAAGCCGTTATCGAGAAGGCAGGCGGAACAATCACTGACATTGACGAAAAAGGCAAGCTGAGATTAGCATACGAGATTCAGAAGATGAGAGAAGGCTATTACTACTTCATTCATTTCGATGCAGACGTAGATGCTCCAGCTCAGATTGAGGCCGGTGTTCGTATTATGGAATCTGTTCTCAGATATCTTTGTGTTAGACAGGACGCAGAGTAATAGACAGGGGGGTTTTCCAATGAACAAGGTAATTTTGATGGGTCGTTTGACCAGAGATCCGGAAGTTCGGTATTCGCAGGCAGCAGAGCCTTTGGCGATTGCCAGATATACACTTGCAGTAGACAGACGTTTCTCTAGAAGGGACAGCCAGAACAACGATCAGACAGCGGATTTTATTCCGTGTGTTGCATTCGGAAGAATGGGTGAGTTCGCTGAGAAATATTTGAAGCAGGGTACAAAGATTGCGGTTACCGGAAGAATCCAGACAGGAAGCTATACAAACAAGGACGGAAATCGTGTGTATACAACTGAAGTTATTGTGGAGGAGCAGGAATTTGCCGAGAGCAAGAATGCATCCGGAAACAACGGCGGAGGATATCAGCGCGAGGACAGACCGGCACCGGCAGATGCAAGTGCAGATGGCTTCATGGATATTCCGACAGGATTAGAGGGCGACGATTTACCATTTAAGTAAGAGGGAATCCGTACAGACGGAAATTAAATGGAGGTAAAGAAAAATGGCTTATAATAAGACAGAGAAGAGCGATCGTCCGGACGCTCCTATGAAGAGAAGACCAATTCGTAGAAGAAAAAAGGTTTGTGTATTCTGTGCAGAGAAGAATGCAGTAATTGATTATAAGGATACAAATAAGCTTAAGAGATACATCTCTGAGAGAGGAAAGATTCTTCCCAGAAGAATTACCGGTAACTGTGCAAAGCATCAGCGTGCATTGACAGTTGCAATCAAGAGAGCAAGACATGTAGCTCTTATGCCATATATCGTAGATTAAGTTCGGTACGACAATCCCCCGGGAAATTCCTGGGGGATTTTTTTGTGCAGGTGATAGAGAAAATAGAAGTGGTTGTGGAAATGGATAAATTATACAAATTCATAAACAATTCAGATACATTTCTATGTTATAGTATCTATAATCATTAAGTTAGGCAGTAGTTATAAGACGCCTCATAATTTATGGCAAGGCCATGTGGCTTCATATCACAGCATAAGAAGGGATAAAATAGTGAAAAAGAAGACAACGCTATGCGCCCTTGCATTTTGCATCCTCGCTTTGACAGGATGTGGGGATGCAGGGCAGATGGAAAAACCGGACATTACGATTCCGGGATATCAGAAAATTACATACAATACAGAGCCTGCACAATATGGTGATTTTGCACCGATTTTAGAGATGAAGCTTCAGGCAGGCTCATTTGAGCGAAAGAAATATTATCCTGCCTATGATGCGATGCAGGTGGATCAGGTGAATGTTCAAGAGGGGGATACCGTACATCAGGGAGATGTCATGGTCAGCTTTGATTCGGATGAAATAGAAGAAGAACGTCGGCAGTATGCGAGCCGGGTGGAAGAGGATGATTTGCTTATCGATCACTATAAGAAGCTGGCAGAGATACAAAGTACAGACGAGTATCAGAGAACGATTGAGGATCTGCAAAATGACCGGCAGATTGCAGCATTATATATTCAGGAGCTTGATGCGAGACTTTCGGCATATGATATCGTTGCGGAAGGAGACGGAACAGTGACAATCGTATCGGACATGCTTACTTACGGTGAAGTTTACGCAGGAGAGGCGATTGTCACTGTATTGTACAGTACGGATGAATATGCTGCGACCGTGGCGGATGATTATGATTTCCAGATTGGTGATATATATACGGCAACATATGGCGTTGCAAGCTATGATTTTATTTTGAATTCAATTGAGGAGAAGGGAACAAATGAGGAGGAACAGCCTGTGCGGGAGCTCACCTTTAAACTGGCATCCCCGGAGACGATTCCGACCTCGGACAGTTTGAATCTCAGCATAGAAAAGCCGGTGTTGGAACATGTGCTGTATGTGCCGAAGAACGCAGTTTTCTCGGTCGGAGATACAAATTATGTATATGTGCTTGATGAGAATGGATTCCGGCATGGTGTTGAGGTAGTGACGGGCAGTACCGTGGATGATTATGTGGTAATTGAGTCAGGGCTTAATGAAGGAGATAAGGTGGTGGTTGAAGAATGAGACAGTCTATCGGAAGAAGAATCATGGCATGCTCACTGTCCGTTTTTTTAATCATAGTATTAAATTCCTGTGGTGGAAAACAGGCGGAGGCTCCGGAGCTTTTGGAGCCTGTGTCCGGAACAGAGTCCTACCGGGAGGTTGTATATGGTGATGTTGGAACGACTGATATATGCTATGGGACAATTGTGCCGACAGAGCATGCACATTTTTGGACAACAAATGTCACAATCGAGGACATCAAGGTAGATATCGGCGATTATGTAAACGTGGGAGATGTGCTTGCAACGGCGAACCTGGATGCGGCGCAGGAAAAACTGGATGAGCTTTCCGCTTCACTCTCTCTGCTGCAATCGACACGTGTCCTGCAGGAAAAAATACATACCTTGAAACAGCAAAAGCTCACGCTGCAGGCAGAGGGGTGCGCGGCAATCGGAGATACAGACGGTGCAGCGAATACAGAGACAGAGATTGCAACAGAGGAAGAAAATGCACGCTATGATAAGCTGCTCTACGAACATCAGGCAGCAGATCTGCAAGAGCAGATTGAAGCACAAAACAAGATTATTGAGGATGGGACACTTGTTGCCTATGCGAGCGGATATGTGAGCTATGTGAGGGATATAGCGGATGTAAATATAGTTGACAGTACAGCCAATGTCGTTGTCATAGCAGATTACGATATGCCTTATATTCAGGTGCAGGATAAGACAATCAAGGACGAATTGCTGGAGGATTACGACAGCTATTATACGATGCAGAACGGTGAGAAGGAACTGCTTCGTGAATATGCATATTCTGCGGATGAAAAGATGGTTGCGGAGAGCCAGATGAAATATCCTCCGCTTCGAATGCAGTATGAAAACGAAAATGCAAGGAAGGAAATCGGAACAGTCATCCCGATTTTTCTGGTAGCAAATCGGACAGAGAATGTATTGCTTGTCGGAAACGATTCCCTGTTTGAGGATGAAACAGGAAAGTTTGTATATGTAAAAAATGGGGATAAGCGGGAGCAGCGATATGTAGAGACCGGAAATAGTGATTATGCAAATACAGAGATTGTTTCGGGGCTTTCAGAGGGCGAGAAGGTGTATTATACATCGGAGTTTGTCCTGCCGGAAAACTATGAACCGTATACGGCGGAGATAGGAGATTGCGAGGCGCTTGTAAATACAGACCGCTATACAATTACGGATTCTGTGAACAAGATGTTCAAATCAGACTATGAGGGAGTGGTAGCCTCGGTTCAGGTAACGGATCATGCAAATGTAAAAAAAGGAGATTTGATTGCTGTTATCGAGACAAACGAAGGCAGTGCAAAGCTTGCGGAGATGCGCAGTGCAATTGACAGTACAAAGCGTGGATATGAAGATACAAAAAATGCCTATGACACGGAACGGATGGATTTGGAAGCGCAAAAACAGGCTTCGGCTTTACCGGTGCAGCCGGATATAGCCACAGGAACGGATGCAGAGGCTGCCACACCGGGCGATGCAGAGACAGAACAACAAAATCCAAATGAAACATCAATGCTTGATTTGGAGATTCAGATAGCAGACCTTAATTTTCAAATTCAGACATTGAACTACGAAAAACAACTGTCCGATCAGGAAAAGGAATATGCGGAGGTAAGCTGCAACAATGACGGAAGCGGTAATTGTGCAATCTATGCCAAGATGGATGGAAGCATCGATGGACTGAGGCTTTGGGAAGGGCAGAAGGTTCAGGTTGGAGATACATTATATTCGGTTTCTGTGGATACAAAACCGAAACTGACACTTCATTCCTCGGCTGATGTGCCGCTTGGAAGCTCCGTGACATTAACCGGAAAAACAAGCGGGAATACGGTAACAGGAGCCGTGTGCGGAACCGGCGGAGGTGAAACCTGTTATCTTACAACGATTAATCATAAGGTATATGCGACACAGAGTGCAGCGAGTAACGGAATCAGAAGCTATGTGGAGCTTGATGATTCGTCTGCTTTGGAGGCGTGTGAAAAGTACTCGATTTCTTATGTGACAACCTCCATCGAGGATGTCATCGTCATTCCGGCGGATCTTGTATATACAGAGGAGAAAAGAAAATATCATTCCGTAGAACGGAACTATGTCTGGAAGATGGTAGACGGAAATCTGGAAAAGCAGTATGTCAATGTACAGATGTTAGATACAACATATGATACCGGATCTTATGTCGAGGGAGATATGAAGGCCTGCGTGCTGGATGGACTTTCAGAAGGCGATGTGCTGGCAAGGGAAATAACGGATGAGACAGAGGAGTAAAGGAGAGTAGACAGTCGTGTTACAGTTCGTATTACGAAAAATTAAAAATAAAAGATGGCTTACAACCTGTCTGATTCTCGGTCTGACATTTTTGGTTGCCGCGATAGCCTGCCAGCCGATGTTTAAAAATGGCTCTCTGAATAAGATGCTGTTTGACGCATTTGCGGAAAGTGCCGAATCGGAAAATGTGTATCCGGCAGTGATTGGACGCAGCGGCTCGTATGCGACGGCAAAGCGTTCTTCGGTTGCTGAATTGGAGGAAGGAATTAACGGATATCACGCTACATGGGAAAAATATCTGAGTGATGTGCCCGTAGTGAGCAGTCAGACTATGCTGACGCTTCAGAAGGAGTCGTGTCAGGGAAGCTTCGGCAGTAAAGGGAATTATGTGAATGTGAGTTATATGCCGGATATGCTTTCTCATACAGAGGTGCTTGCAGGAGTCGGATATGATAGTGATTCCGACTTGGAAAAAGGATATCCTGTTATGCTTTCAGAGAGCGTGATGGATCAATATGGTCTTACGGTGGGCGAGACGCTCAGCTTTGTAAATGTGCAGGATGAAAGTGGTGAAAAACTGAAATTATATGTATGCGGTATTTTTCGGGAAAGCGAGAGTACGGATTTGTTCTGGTATATGCAGCCGAATGCTTTTGAATCGGAGGTGTTCGTCAGCGAGGAGGCATTTAATGATATTATAAGCCGGTATGCCTGTGATACCGTTTATTACAATACCTATGAGCTGCTTGATTATGGTGCTGTCAACGCGGTCAATGCGGGGGATGTACAATATTATCTTGAACAGTTTCATGAGGAGGACAACAATTTTTATGATTCCATTTCCGGAATTTTGACGCAGTATGGACGGGACCAACAAACCGTATCGATTACGCTTTGGGTATTGTCACTCCCGATGCTTTTGCTTGTGTTAAGCTTTATCTACATGGTGGCATCACAGATTATTGAGACAGAAAAGGCTGAGATTGCCATGATGCGCAGCCGTGGCTATCGCAGAAGGAAGATTGTCGGTATATATGCATGTTTTGCAGTCGTTTTAGCATTTATTGCATTTCTGATTGGCATTCCGGCAGCCTACGGACTTTGTAAATTAGCTGCTTCCACAACCGATTTTCTGACATTCCGGCCCGGAGATTTGTCGTTGTACAGCTTTACACCGTGGATGCTTTTATATGGATTATTAGCGGCACTCGCAGGAATCATATGTATTTTGATACCGGTAATCGTCCATGCACGCGTGTCGATTGTACAGCAAAAAGCAGATGTCAAAATAAACCGGAAGATGTTTTGGGAGAAAAGCTTTTTGGATGTTGTGCTGCTGGTTTTGTCGTTATATCTTCTGCATAATTTTAATCAGAGCATGGACGAAATTCGGAGCCGGGCACTTCTCGGAACGAAGATGGATCCTTTGATTTTCCTTGATTCCGTTTTGTTTATCGGCTCGATGGGGCTGGTCGTGCTTCGTTTGCTGCGCTATATTGTAGCACTTATTTATCATATCGGCAGGAAGCGTTGGAAACCGGCAGGATATGCGTCCTTTTTGCAGATTACCCGCAATTTCAGAAAGCAGAGCTTTATATCATTGTTTTTGATTCTGACCGTCGCGCTTGGACTTTTTAATGCCAATGCTGCGAGAACGATCAACCGAAATCATGAAAATCGGATTCAATATGAAAATGGGGCAGATATAGCATTTCAGGAGAGATGGCAGAGACAGGTATATTTTACGAATCCGCCGGAGCTGGACTACGACTATCAGGAGCCGGATTATGTGAAATATGAAAGTTTACTGAGTCAGGGCTTGTGCAGCAATATGACGCGGGTCATTCGAACGGAAAACACGGTCGTAAGCAAAGGAAAACAATCGGTTCCGAATTGTGAGATGATGGGAATTCATACGAAAGAATTTGGTGAGACGGCAGTGCTGCAGCAGTCTGCCGGAGATGTGCATTGGTTTACATATCTGAATGCACTTGCAAAAAATGAACAGGGTGTCATTATCTCCTCCAATCTTGCCAAGCTGTTGGAGGTGGACGTTGGTGACAGTCTTGATTGTTCTTTGTACGGTGAGGTCTCTTATAAGTCGGACGAGGTGCGTGGAGAATTGTATGGAGAGGTTGTGGCAATTGTGGATGCGTGGCCGGGCTTTTGTCAGTACACCTACGAGGATGGGACAGAGCTGGAACACTATCTTGTTGTAGCAAATTATGCAAAGATGGTGCAATGCTATCGCGTCATGCCGTATGAAATCTGGTGCAGGCTTGCAGACAATGTCGAGGCTTCGCAGGTAGAGGAGGCACTTACTTCCATGCAGATAGAGCTTGTGAACTATCAATCGGTATCTGAACGAGTTGCACAGATGAAGGAAAGTGCTATGATCCGTATTACAAACGGCATGTTTACATTAGGCTTTCTTGTGGCAATCATACTCTGTATGATCGGCTTTTTGATTTACTGGATATCATCTATACGACAGAGGGAGCTTTTATTCGGTGTTTATCGGGCGATGGGTATGAGCGAGAAAGAGGTCAACCGCATGCTTGCAAATGAGCATTTATTCAGTACATTTCCGGCGATACTTGCAGGCAGTTTGTGCGGAGGACTTGCAACCTTGTTGTTTGTAAAAATATTTGGAGTTATATATCTGCCGCAAAAGCATAATCTGGATATTCTTATATATCTCGATGTGACAGATGTCGGAAAGCTTGTTGTCGTGCTGGCGGTTATGATTGTAGTATGTCTTATGATTCTGCACAGACTTGTTCGGAATATGAATATTACGCAGGCATTGAAGCTCGGAGAGGAATAGGTGGTCTGATGGATAATAACTTGATAACAGCGAATCATATCGTGCGTGTTTTCTCAAGCGGCGGGGATGATTTCTATGCCTTGAAGGGTGTAGATATCGAAGTGCCGAGGGGAAAGCTCACGATTTTGAAGGGGAGATCCGGAAGCGGTAAGACAACACTGCTCAATATTCTGAGTGCGCTTGATGATGCCACGGAGGGGGACGTTATCTTTGATGGCAGAAGCCTTATGGAAATGAAGGATGAGGAAAAGGAAAAAATCAGGCGATATGAAATCGGCTTTGTGTTTCAAGCAGTCGCCTTGATTCCGATTATGAATGCATATGAAAATGTTGAATTTTCACTTCGGCTTGCAGGAAAAAAAGATGATGAGGAAGGTTTTTCTACAGCCTCCCGGATTGAGGAGACACTTCGGCTGGTTGGCATGGAGGAACGTATGCGTCACATGCCGGGACAGTTGTCCGGCGGCGAGCAGCAGCGTGTTGCGATTGCCCGTGCAGTTGCACATAGACCGAAGGTTGTATTTGCAGATGAGCCGACCGGAGCACTTGACACGGAATCCGGACTTCGTGTCATGCAGCTTTTTAAAAATCTGATTGAAAAGGAAGGAATTACAATCGTTATGACAACGCACGATCCGAACTTGATGGAGCTTGGCGATGTGGTATATGAATTGGAGGACGGTGAGATTATTGACAGACAAATACACGGATGATACAGTACAATTAAATACAGAGCAGCCGTTGATTGTGTGTGATTCCCTTGTCAAAATCTATAAGACAAAGGAAGTGGAGGTTTTGGCATTGCAGGGACTTGACCTTGTGATAAACCGTGGAGAATTGATGGCGGTCATCGGGAAAAGCGGAAGCGGGAAAAGTACCCTTATGAATATTATAGGCGGGCTGGAGCATCAATCGGCTGGTAAGATTATCGTGGATAACAATAATTTGTCTGAGCTTTCCGAAAAACAAATGGTGGAATATCGAAAAAAGAAGATTGGGTTTGTGTGGCAGAAAAGTGAGCGGAATCTATTCCCATATCTTACATCGCTTGCCAATATTGAAATGCCGATGCTTTCCATGCACATGACGGCAAGGGAACGGAAGGAACGTGCGGAAGAGCTGCTTTCCATGGTTGGAATGGAACACAAACGGGATGCCTATCCGACGCAGATGTCCGGCGGTGAGCAGCAGCGTATTGCCATTGCGGTTGCTCTTGCAAACAAACCGGAGATTTTGCTTGCGGATGAACCGACAGGTGCGGTAGATACAAAGACATCGTCCGCCATTCAGGATTTGTTTCGAAAACTGAATCGGGAGATGGGCCTCACGATTATTATCGTCACACACGATATGAAGCTTGCCCACAAGGTAGATCGAGTCGTAATGATTTCGGATGGAAAAATCAGTACGGAGAAAATTTTAAAGCAGAATTATAAGGATATGATTGACCGCTTAGAGTCGCCGGATATGACGGAGGATACCCATGAAGAATATTCTGTGCTTGACAAGGCACATCGTGTACAATTAAGCGAGGATATGCTCTCGGCGGCGGGTATTGACTCGAATAAAGTGCGGGTGAGCATTGAAAATGGAAAGGTTGTAATAACCGGAGAAAATAAAGAATGCGAGATGCAGAATCGTGATTAAAATTTTGATTGTAGAAGATGAAAAACCAATATCCAATCTGATTAAGATGAACCTTGAGGATGCAGGATATCAATGTGTTTGTGCCTACGACGGAATGGAGGCGGCAGATATATTGGAGGAGCAAAGCTTTGATTTAGTTTTGCTTGATATCATGCTGCCAAAGGTAGATGGTTATGAATTGCTCGAATATATTCGCCCGATGGAGATTCCGGTTATTTTTCTGACAGCGAAGGCGGCACTCGATGACAGGGTAAAAGGCTTGAATCTGGGTGCGGAGGATTATATTGTCAAGCCGTTTGAGATTGTTGAATTGCTTGCAAGAGTGCAGGTTGTGCTTCGCCGGTATCGCAAGGACGCAACGATATTACAATATGGAGATATTACGATTGATACGGAAAAACGGGTGGTGCTTTGCAGTGGAAAGAATGTGGAGCTTACTCCAAAGGAATTTATGCTTTTGGAGTTATTTGTGCGCAATGTAAATATTACATTGTTTCGTGATAAAATCTATGAGCTTGTATGGGAAAATGACAGCTTCTGTGATACGCGGACATTGGATCTGCATGTGCTGCGTCTGCGCAAAAAGCTTGGGCTTACAGATAAGCTGAAAACAGTGTATAGAGTCGGATATCGGCTTGAGGATTAACCGGATGAAATTTCGATATAAGGTCTTATTGATCAATTTGATATTGCTGTCTATCGGCATAGGGATTGTTGGTTTTTTTATGATTCGTAAAAATTTCCGGCTTGCTTTTGATGCCCAGACGAAGATGGCGATTGAGGAGAATAATCTGCTTCAGGCAACGTTGGAATATCGTATGCTTGATATCTTAAATGAAGGTTCGTTCAATTTTAATTACCAATTAAAAAATATATGTACAGACGTGATGGGAAAGCTTGGGGGAAGTAACGAAGGTGTTTATATTATTTATGATGGGGAGATGCTTGTAAATACGGATAAAAATCCGTGTCCGGAAGTACTGCTTAATTCAAGCGTGATTGGTAGAAAACAGTATGTCGTGATGCAGGAGGAGGACAGGTATTTTCTTTATGCCTGCGTTACAAATCTGATACAGGAAAAGACAATGAATATCATAAACAGGCGGGATGTGACGGATATTTATGCGCTTGCGGAACAGCAGCGACAGTATTTTGTGATTCTTTTGCTTATTGTGGTCGCCGCTTCGGCAGGTGCGATGTTTGTGATTTCGTATCTGCTCACCAAGCCGCTTGAAAAACTAAAGGACGCGTCCGAGAGGTTTGGATATGGAGATTATGAAAGCCGTGTAAACATCAAAAGCTCAGATGAGGTTGGAACGCTTGCCGGTTCCTTTAATCAGATGGCGGATGCTGTCTGTGAGCATATGGATGAGCTTCAGGGGATGGTGACAAGACAGGAACAGTTTGTCGCGGATTTTACACATGAGATTAAGACGCCGATGACGACGATTATCGGTTATGCGGATACGATTCGATCGAAGGAATTAAATCGGGAAAATCAGATTATGGCGGCAGATTATATATTCCATGAGGGAAAACGACTGGAGGATATGTCAATGAAGCTTTTTGATTTTATATATATGAAGCAGAGAAAGCTTGATCTGCAGCCGCTTTCGGTTCGAAAATTGATGGAAGAGATTCGGGAGAGTGTGGAACCAATGCTTTCAGGCAGGAAACAGACGCTTCACTGTGAGATTCCGGATGGCGTTATTATGGGCGATATCAGTTTGTTGAAGTCAGCGTTTATCAATTTAATTGATAATGCAAAGAAGGCTTCAAAAATGGGTGCGGAAATTCGTTTTACCGGAAAAAAGACAGAAGATAAAATTTCCATTATGGTGCAGGATTTCGGGGTTGGAATCAGTGAGGAGCATTTGCAGAGAATATGCGATGAATTTTATATGGTTGATAAATCGCGTTCGCGGAGCGAGGGAGGCGCAGGACTCGGCTTGTCTCTTGCCTCACTTATTTTTGAATGTCATGATACAAGGCTTATGATAGAAAGTACAGTTGGTGTCGGTACAAAGATGTGGGTGGAGTTTTATGAAAAACAGGAAGATTAAAAACAGAATTATTGCTAGTGCTTTCGTGCTGCTTTCTATAGCTGTGGTTGTCGGCAGTGTGCTTGCTCCGAAATATCTCTTGGGAAAGACGATGCATGCGAATGTCGGACAGGTGGTTGAGGCACCGCAGGAATATTATGTGGATGCGGGTGAAGCTATGGCAAGGGAGATATCGGAGAATTTGTCAGCCTTTGACCGGATTAAGCTTATCTCGGGAGCGTGGGAGAGTGAGATGACTTTGTGCGAGAAGACGGAGGGATTTTTAGACGAGACGGAGGCGGTCATCTTGGCAAAGGAGCAGATGGAGCTGTTTTACACGCAGGGAGTATATCCGTATTCCATTAATTCGGAGTTTGATAACTGGTATTCCTATTCGGCAGAGCTTTATTGCTATACGGACAGTAGTTTTCATACTTATACGGCATATTTGTGGAAGCTTACCTTTACAAAATATGATGGGAGCATTGTACAGGATATTTATATGACGGAGACCGGGACGATTTTGCTTGCTCAGGTGAATAGTAAGCATCATATGGCACAGCCGATAAAAAACTGCTTTGAATATATTCCGGCGAAGGAGCTGTTCGGGGGAAATGGGATTTATGTCAGTAAGATTGCGGAGCTTGAAGCCTCTGCATTTACAATTCCGTATCCGGAGGTGGAACAAAGAAATATGGAGATAGAAAGCGGCGCGTTGATTACAATTGTGGAATCAGGGGAAACGGACAGCTTTGAGGCATTTCAATTTAACACGGACAGCGGATTTGGAATTGTGCTGCTGCCGAAACAATTTTGATACATTCCTGTGCTATGCTGAATATAGTTTTAAGGCGGGAGGTAGTTGTAGTATGGGAAAAAAATATAGGTTTATGCTCTGCGTGTTTATGTGTATGATATTTTGCTATGGGTGTGGGCGCGCTACATCGGATGAAATCGGAATGGATTATCAGACGGAGGAGACGGCATCCGGCGGGAATGCAGAGAATGAGTCACCGGAGATGCAAAACGGACATACAAATTTCGAGATATCCGGTGCAGGAGATAGTAATATTGTTGTGGATGCCGATATAATAGGTCAGGAAAAGCTTAAAAGTATGCATATTTATGATGTGGAACATCCGGAAATCAATGATGCATATATAAAGTCCGAGGCAGAGACCTTTTTTGATAAGGACAGCTATGCGTTTTATAAGCCATATCCATATTGTGACGCACAGGAGCTTGAACAGATGAGGAATGATTTGTCGTTTGATCATGATGCAGAGACGGAGCCCGTCAAAAAGCAGGGACTCGAAAAGGAAATTGCAGTCGTGGAGCTCTGGATGGACAATAATACGGAGAAACAGAATGCTCAGTTGACGGGTGATGCGCTGTACGAGGAAGAATTTGCGGATGGCTATCACGGCCGTCGTGCATTCGCAAAGGGAGAAATTGACGGAATGCCGTTTGTCTATGAGTATGCGGATTCCTTCGGACCGGATGATGCTGATTTTTACGGAGAAATGGATTTGGTGCGGTATGATTATATAGGAGAAGAACAGCATGTTATGCGTATGTCTGAAGAAGTCGCATCGCAAATGCAGGATTATTCTGTGAGTGAGGAGTCTGCGATTGAGCAGGCAGATGCCTTTTTAGAGCGAATCGGTTATACCGGTTATACCTGTCAGGAGACAGGATACGCAGAGAATACGGCACATCTTTCTGAACAGGAGGAGCTGTCATACAGTTGGTTTTTGGTATACAGTGTGGACCGCGATGGGTTGGAGGCGGTCAGCTGTCCGGGCTCCATACTTCGCCATACGCTTTCGGATGAATTGCAGACCGGCTCGGAAAACCTGTATGTGTTGGTGAATGAGGATGGTGTGACGCGTGTAATGCGGACAGGCACATTTTATTTGATTGCAGATGAGGGCACAAAGCTGGAATCGTATCTTGCATGGGAACAGATTGAGGATGCTGCCGGACAGTATTTAAAGACCTATGAGCTGCCGGTCGGACACAAAAGTCTGACAATCAGCAGAGTTTCACTTTCCTATGTATGCGTGCATTATAAATCCGGTCAGTATTGCATGATTCCTGTCTGGAGCTTTTATGGAGCAAGCGGTACGGAAGGAGAGCATTTTATATTTGGTGTCAGCGCAGTGGATGGTGAGATTATAACAGGGGATTATCTTATGTCGGTATCGGATGCTTTTGTGCTTTAATTTGTTATATTTTATGTTAGAGAGTGCGTTGCACTCTCTATTATTTTATGATAAAATTTTGATGGTTTTTAGAGAGTTTTATGTAAAGAAATGGAAGGTGAGCGTATGCGTCTTAATTTTACGAAGATGGAAGGGCTTGGAAACGATTATGTCTATGTAAATTGTTTCAAGGAAACGGTTGAGCATCCGAGTGAGCTGGCTGTGAAATTGTCTGACAGGCATTTCGGTATCGGTTCGGATGGCTTGATTTTGATAAAACCGTCAGAGGTCGCGGATTTTCAGATGGAGATGTATAATGCGGACGGCTCGAGGAGCGAGATGTGCGGAAACGGAATCCGATGTGTCGGCAAATATGTCTATGATTATGGGCTCACGGATAAAAAAGAGATTTCGGTTGAGACACTTGCCGGGATCAAATATTTGCAATTTACAATAGGCGATGATGGCAAGGTAAGCCTTGTGCGCGTCAATATGGGAGCACCGATTTTGAAGCCGGAGGATGTTCCGGTTGCGATAACAGGTATGGACGTCGTAAAGGATTATCCGCTCGTGGTTGACGGGCGGGAATATCGCATTACATGTGTGTCTATGGGCAATCCTCACTGCGTGAGCTTTGTGGAGGATGTCGAGGCATTTCCGTTAGAGACAGTCGGACCGAAGTTTGAGAGCCATTCGATATTTCCGAATCGCGTAAATGCAGAGTTTGTCGAGCTTGTGAGTCCGACTTATGCAAAGATGCGTGTATGGGAGCGCGGAACGGGCGAGACGCTTGCCTGTGGAACCGGAACGTGTGCGACCGTGGTTGCATGTATATTAAACGGAAAGACTGAGGATGAGGTGACGGTAAAGCTGCTTGGCGGAGAACTGATTATCCGCTGGGATCGTGCGGAGAATATCGTCTATATGACGGGACCGGCAAAGGTTGTATTTGACGGTAGCGTGGAAATTGATTAAAGCTTACACAATCGAATACTATGCAATAAGGGAGGAAAAGACATGTTTAAGGTAAATGATAATTATTTGAAGCTTCCGGGCAGTTATCTTTTTTCAACGATTGGAAAAAAGGTGCGTGAATTTCAGGCTGCAAATCCGGATAAGGAAGTGATACGGCTTGGTATCGGGGATGTGACACAGCCGCTTGCACCAGCAATCATTGAGAGAATGCATGAGGCAGTTTCCGAGATGGGTGTGCAGGAGACGTTTAAGGGCTATGCGCCGGATCTTGGTTATGAGTTTTTGCGGAGCGCCATCGTTAAAAATGATTATCAGGCACGTGGTGTAGATATTGCAATCGATGAAGTGTTTGTGAGTGACGGTGCAAAATGTGATTCCGGGAATATTCAGGAGATTTTCTCTCTTGATAACAAGATTGCGGTCTGCGATCCGGTATATCCGGTATATGTAGATTCGAATGTTATGGCAGGAAGAACAGGAAGCTATGATGCAGATACCGGACTTTGGAGTGACGTAATTTATATGGCGTGCAGGGAGGAAAACGGCTTTGCACCGGAGCTTCCGGATGAGACACCGGATATCATCTATCTGTGCTTCCCGAACAATCCGACCGGGGCGACGATTACAAAGGCGCAGCTTCAGAAATGGGTAGATTATGCAAATGAAAAGCATGCGGTTATCATTTACGATGCTGCTTATGAGGCATATATCAGCGAGGAGGATGTACCGCATACGATCTATGAATGTGATGGTGCAAAGACATGTGCCATCGAGCTTAGAAGCTTCTCGAAGAATGCCGGATTTACGGGTACAAGACTTGGATTCACCGTGATTCCGAAAGAACTCAAATCGGCGGACGGTGTTGCCTTGAATCCGCTTTGGGCAAGAAGACACGGCACGAAATATAATGGTGCGCCGTATATCGTGCAGGCAGCAGGTGAGGCTGTTTATTCCGATGCAGGAAAGAAGCAGACTGCCGAGCAGATTGCATATTATATGAACAATGCGCATTATATTTATAACGGCTTGAAGGATGCCGGATATTCTGTTTCCGGTGGTGTGAATGCTCCGTACATCTGGCTTAAGACACCGGATGGCATGACATCGTGGGAGTTTTTTGATTATCTGCTTGAAAAGGCAAATGTAGTCGGAACACCGGGTTCGGGATTCGGACCGAGCGGAGAGGGATATTTCCGCCTTACCGCATTTGGTACATATGAGAACACGGTAAAGGCAATCGACAGAATTAAAGTTTTATAATGTAATCAATAACAGCCACACAAAAACGTGCGGCTGTTATTAAATTGTGGTGGAATCGCCACAGTAAAAGCGTGGAATCCGGCTAGTACAATCTTCTAGTTTCTTTTGAGAATATGGCATGTTAGAATAATTACATAAGCAATAAAATTAAAGCAGGTAATTGCAAAACGTTATAGAAGTATACCGTTTTGTGAATGCTCAAAGTATATTGCAGTGGGGAGGGGGAGAAATGAAAGTACTTAGCTGGTATTTGAGCGATATAGCAATATAAAACACGAATATGAAAAGTATAAGGAGGAATTAATTATGAGCATCAAAAAATTCAAAAGAAATTGGTAGGATGTGCATTGTGCGGAACTTTGTTGATAGCATCTATGGGTATAACATCACTGGCAACGGATACCGGATTGAAATCGTTTAGTAATGTGGTTTCTGAAAGAATCGTACATACGACAACCAATAACACAGCGTCGAGCGGTACGTTTTCTGCCGGAGCGAGAGGAAATGTTGATACAAGGGATAAAATTAAAAAGGCAAATGGTACAGTTGATGCATCGAAGGTATTTCCGGCAAATGCATCTTCATCTTGGGTGTCAGCTACTGTTCCAAGTGGACAAGTCAGAAATATAACAGTAAGCTCAACTAGTGCTACTGCGACAAGTGGAAGACGTTATGGATACTGTTATTTGCTGGGGATTTGGAATTCAATCTATGAGGATTATGGGAATATTTCACTTACGACGATAAAACAGGCGATCAAAGATGGAAATATCCATATGGATTACCTTTTGGGGATCATAATATCTGTCATCATTGTAATTGCCTGTATATGTGTGCTTCTTGCGGTGTCATTTCTTATCAATATGATATTGGAAGAACGAAGGCAGCAGATATTTGTACTTCGCTCCATCGGAACTCCCGTCTGGGTGATTATACGAAATATATGGATCGAGATTTTATCTCTTTGCGGACTGGGATGCCTGTTGGGGATTCTGTTTGGAGAAGGACTCTTTCGAATCTGTTTGGCTTCCATGCAAAAAATATGTGGAATCAAGATATATGATACAAGCACAACGGATCCTATCATACGTGCGGTAACAAGAAATCCTTATTTGACAGCGGTCGTGATTGTTGCAGGCACGATATGCGTTGTGATGGGTATACAAATGTACCGGTTTTTCCGGAAAACGCCGATTGTTATGAAAAATTACGGAGCGCATCATTCTGTGAAAAAGGAAAAGCTGTTTCCGATTTTATTAAAAGAGCTGAAATGTAAGGAATATGCGTCAGCCCTGATTGTTTTGATTACTATGACGTTTTTTATTTGTGGTTTTCAGTTTTATTTGAATCTGGCGGGGCATTTGGATACGGGGAGTGGTGTAAAAAATATAGAAGCAGATTATTGTATTAAAAACCGGAAAGAGATAAGTGATTCTGTGGTGGGCGTGGAGCAGTGGTCGGAGTATGGTGTTCCTGTTTCGGAAATAGATGCATATCTGGATGATTCAAGGGTAAAAGACATATCGGGATATTGCCTTGTCTCTTCGACACATCTGATATATGAAGATACCGACGAGCGGTCGGAGGCGTTTGCTGAAAATGATCTGAGACCGGAGAAACTGGCAGACAAATATGCGAGTGAGGATCAGATGGAATTTGTGGAAGGCCGTCTGCGTCAGGCAGGATATGATTTGAATCAGGCGATGATTTATGCGCCATCTGTTTTGCTGGATGATAGAACCATTTTGGAGACGGACTGGAATGTGTTAGATGGAACGGTCGATATGGAACGTCTGAAAACAGGTACAGAGGTTGTTTTGTATGTAAAAGATCCGAATCTGAAACGGTTTTTCCAGGTTGGCGATATCCTGCCGGTTTGCAATATGGATTATATATCGGCGAAGGACAGCATATTTAAAAAGTACAATGTTCCTATGAAGATAGGTGCCATTGTGACAGGAAATATTGATGAGTTTCCTTATAGCATTGGACAATATGGCCCATTCCTTCAGGAGAGCAACGTGATGATCTTCTCTTCGGTTTATGCAGCTGACATATTTGGATATGCTGAGAACCGATATTCTTCGGTTGACATATATCTGAATCCGGCAACAGATATTAAAACAATGGATGAGGAATTGAGCATCCTGATAGGAAAAAATAAAGGCTGTGTGATAGAGTCTAAGGAAGATATGCGGCAACAGCAGAGAAATAATATTATACGGGTATTTGTTATTTTCGGTGCTATGGTGGTTGCAGTTTTGCTGATGGGGATGATTGCTATCGCAATTATACTTTATGTGCAGAATTTACGAAACGACATAGTTATAAGGCTCTATATTCCATTGGAGCGGAGAGGAATACACTGGTTTGGGCAAATGTATTGAAAAATCTGAAGAAGCCATTGATCGGCGTTGGTTGTGCTGTCGGCGTCAATACGTTGATTGCATGTCTGATAAAATATATATTATTTCCGAAAATCAATGACCTGCTTATGTCACCAAATTGGTTTATTGCCTATTTTGATATGCTTTTAGGAAAATGGTGGCTTGTAGTACTGGTTGTTTTTGTGGGCATGCATGCATTATTGCTGGCGGAAATAGCAGTGTCGATGCGTAAGAAGCAATGGAATAAGGAGGTTCGTTCGTGAGTATATTAAGATGCATAAACGTAAATAAAGTGTATAAATCAGGAGAGAACAGGGTACACGCATTAAACCATATTCAATGTGAATTTGATGATGGAAAAATGACTGCCATTATTGGACCGAGTGGAAGCGGCAAAACAACATTATTGAATATTCTGGGTGGCTTAGACACACCGGATGAAGGACAGGTGCTGTTTGACAATGAAGATATATTGCAGTTGAATGAAAAAAAATTAACACAGTACAGGAGGGAAAGTATAGGTTTTGTATTTCAAAATTACAGTCTTTTGGAAAATCTGACAGTCCGTGAAAATGTTGCATTGCCACAGCTCCTGCATAAAAAATATACCGGCCGTACATCGAAGGGGGAAGCTGTACGCCAGGACGAAATCGGGAGTCAGGATTGGATTGATGAATTGATTCATGCGGTTGGATTGGAAGACAAGCGGGCGGCGCGGGTAAATGAATTAAGCGGTGGACAGAAACAACGGGTAGCCATTGCACGCGCGTTGGTTAATATGCCGAAAATATTTTTATGTGATGAACCTACCGGCAATCTGGATGTAGAAAACAGTAAGAAAATGATTGAGCTGCTGCGTACTTTAAATCAAAAATACAACATAACGATTATTGTGGTTACACATAATTTGGATATTGCAAAATCTTGTGACACAATTTTTGAGATAGAAGATGGAAATTTGAAAAAATCGTGATTGGCTTATTCGTTAAATTGGATGTTATAACAGGAACCTCGACTATATGGCCGGGGTTCTTTTTTCTTGCTACGAAAGGCGTGTTATGATAAACTGAAATGTATCTATGGAATCAGAGGAATATGCAAAATGACCACAGACAGACATGAAAAAATTGAACAATACGCGCGGGAGGTTCTGACACTTGCGCGGGATACAATCACGGTTAAATTTCGCTTTTTTGATGCTGCGCTCGCAAAGCTGAAGCTTCAGTCAAAGCCGGGACTGAAGGGCTTTGCCACGGATGGAGAAGCTTTGTTTTATGATCCGGCATATTTGCTTACTGTCTATATGGATGAACCGAATGTCGCAGTCCGCTTATATCTGCATGTGCTTTTTCATTGTGTGTTTTTTCATCGGTTTCAAAGTGAGAAGCTGAATGAAAACTATTGGAATATGGCGACGGATATCGCAGTTGAAAATATTATACTGGAGCTTGACCTGCCGGCATCTGCGCTGACAAGAGACGGAGAGGAAAAAAACAGGCTTGTCCGGCTTAAAAAGATGATTCCGGATTTGACAGCGGAAAAAATATATCGGGAATTTGCCGTGAATCCACCGTCTGAGGAAGCAGAGAGGGAGTACAAACGATTGTTTACCGTTGATGCACATGATGCATGGCGGGACACTCCGCCGTCGGAGGAGCTTGTTGTGACGGAGGAACAGTGGAAGAAGATTACGGAGCGGATGAAGAGTGAACTGAAAAACTTTTCGACCGGAAAAACAGGCTCGGAGAGTCTGGAAAATAATCTGGATGAGGCGACAAAGACAAAATATGATTACCGGGAGATTTTGGAACGATTTATGGTTTCCGGTGAGGAAATTACGGTGAATGATGATGAGTTTGACTATATTTACTACACATACGGGCTTTCTGTATATGGGAATCTGCCGCTTGTGGAGCCGCTTGAATATAAAGAGGTCAATAAGGTAAGAGAAATCGTCATTGCAATCGATACATCCGCCTCCTGCCGGGGGGAGATCGTCAGACAATTTTTGACGCGGACGTATGAAATTCTGAAAGGAACGGAAAACTTTTTTCATCAGGTCAATGTACACATCGTACAGTGTGATGCCGAGATACGTTCCGATACGAAAATCGTGACGGATGCGGATTTCGAGCATTTTGTGAAGCATGGTAAGCTGACAGGATTCGGAACGACGGATTTTCGACCTGTGTTTGACTATGTGGATAAGCTGAAGCAGGAAGGAGAATTTACGAATCTGAAGGGGCTTATCTATTTTACGGATGGCTACGGAATCTATCCGGAAGCGGTTCCCGATTATGATGTGATATTTGCATTTACGGAAGAAGATAAAAACAGACAGGCAGTGCCGGGCTGGGCGATAAAGGTGATTTTGGAGGATGAACTAAATGAATATAAATGATGCAAAGCAATATATTAAAAATTCGATTCAGGTCTATTTGAAAAAAGATGAATTTGGCGATTACAGGATCCCGATTGTGAGACAGCGGCCGATTTTTCTGCTCGGTGCGCCGGGCATCGGTAAGACAGCCATCATGGAACAGATTGCGAGCGAGCTTGGCATTGCGCTTGTCTCTTATTCCATGACGCATCACACGAGGCAGTCGGCGCTCGGACTTCCGTTTATCAGACAGAAGGAATATGCCGGAAAAATATATGATGTGTCCGAGTATACGATGAGTGAGATTATTGCCTCCGTCTATGAGACGATGGAGGAAAGCGGTATTAAGGAAGGTATTTTATTTCTGGATGAGATTAACTGTGTGTCTGAAACCTTGGCGCCTTCCATGCTGCAGTTTCTGCAGTACAAGGTGTTTGGAAAGCACAAGGTGCCTGAGGGCTGGGTTATTGTAACTGCCGGAAACCCGCCGGAATATAATAAGTCCGTGCGTGAGTTTGATGTCGTGACGATGGATCGTCTGAAGGTACTTTCTGTGGAAGCGGATTATAAGACATGGCGGATCTATGCACAGGAAAAGGGCGTGCATCCGGCAGTGCTTGCATTTTTGGAGATAAAAAAAGAATATTTTTACTACATGGAGACAACTGCAAAGGGGCGTTCCTATGTGACAGCCCGAGGTTGGGAGGATTTGTCGGAAATCATTCTCATGTACGAGGAGGATGGGCTTTCGGTTGATGAGTCCCTTGTCGGACAGTATCTGCAAAATGACACGATTGTCAAGGAATTTTGTGCATATTATGATCTGTATAATAAATATAAAGATGATTATAAGGTGGATGAGATTCTTGCCGGAAATATATCGGAAAATGCAATACAAAAAGCAAGACAGGCACGCTTTGATGAGAGGCTGTCATTGCTTGGTATGCTGCTTGAGAAGGTACAGACGGAGATGCGGGAAATTTGTGAATGCTCGGATATGCTGACAGAGCTTATGACACCGCTGAAAGCAGTGAAAAATGCAGAGTCTGTACAGGAAATGCTCTCCGTACAGGAAAATGCGCGCAGCGTCATTATCGAGAAGGCAGAGCGTGCAAATTCACTCAGCAGCGCGGACAGAAGAAAACAGAAGCGCATCCTGCAGTTTTTACAGCGCATGAAAACGGAGCTTATTACAAAAAATATTACGGATGGAGAAGCATCGTTTTCCTATGTGAAGGAAGCCTTTGATGCAATCGTGAAGGAGATGCGGCAGGATGTGGAGAAAACCGGCAATCATCTTCATCATCTGTTTCTGTTTGCAAAGGACGCATTTGAAGAGGGAAATGAGATGCTGATTCTCGTGACAGAGCTTACTGTCAATACGAGCAGTGCAAGATATATCAGTATGTTTGGCTGCGAGGATTACCATACCTACAATCAGGCACTGATGGTTACGCAGAGACAAAATACGTTGCGGGATGAAATCGTCAGATTGACGCTTGAATAAAAAAATGTTGGCAGGAGGAAGAAAGGTGTCAGAGACAAAAGAATTTATCTATGAGTCTTATGATTACAAATTATACTGCGTTGTAAAAACAGGGCTTTCTGTGTTGGAAGCGGATTGTATTCATGTGCAGCTTGTAAACGGTGACGGAAGTCTTCTTGTCATTCCGGATACGATGACGATAGAATCCTATGATGTGCAGGGAAATCTATATACGCGTGAGCTCCCGGTGACGGTTATAGAAAAAAAGGCATGTCTCGGACATAGAGGTCTGCTTCGCGCAGAGCTTGGAAGCAATGTGCGGGAAATCGAGGAATGGGCATTTGCGCAGTGTGAGAATTTAAAAATGGTCGTTTTCTCCGGCGGTAAAGAACGGGTTCCGGTGCATTTTGGCAAAGGTGTATTTGAAGATTGCCGGAATCTGGAAATCCTTGCACTAAACGGGGATGTGGAAGCTCCGATGTCGACACTGCTCGGTGCTGTGCCCTATCGTCTGGATGCGGAATATCTTTTATCCGGTGATGATGTCGGGGGAGAGTTATGGTATCGAAAATGGGATAACCGCTTGCAGGCTTTTTTAGACGAGGATGATGAGGAGGGCTATACGAATATAGTACTTTGCGGAGAAGAGGATATCGAGCGGAGTGTGCCCGGCTTTATGCGGGACAAACGAAGAAAAAAATCCGAGCTCTGTCTGCTTCGACTGGCTCACCCGGAATGTTTGGAGCAGGAGGCCAAGGATGCATTTTCATCGTATCTGCTCGCTCATACAAAGGGAGCTGAAACGGAGGAGGCATGGCAGGTACTCGTGCGTAAATTTGGAGACGATGTTGCCTATTTTGAATTGTTTGCAAAGATAGGTGCGATACATGCGGATAACATCGAAGCGATGATTGTTGACATGCAGGATGCGCATGCGGAGACGAAAGCATATTTGATGCGTTACAAGCTGGAGAAATTACAGTCAGAGGATGTTTTTGATATGTTTACTCTATAGGTATAGGAGGAATCATCATGTCAAAATTTACAAAGCAGGCAATCATGGATGGTTTTATCGAACTGTCAAAACAGATGCCGATCGATAAAATTACAGTTAAAAAAGTGACCGATTACATCGGAATTACGCGCAATACATTTTACTATCACTATCAGGATATTTATGATTTGCTGGATGAAATCGTCGTTACAAAGGCGAAGAAGCTGTTTGTGTTAGATGCGGATAATCTACAGGATTCCTGGAAGAGCAATCTTCGTTTTATGGGACAGTATGCAAAGAAAAATGAGAATTTTATCCGCAATCTCTATCAGTCGATGGGTCGGGATGCGTTCGGGGACCGTTTAGTCGATATCTGCTATGAATCGATATTGAAAACGGCGGAATCTCATTTGGATGAGGTGATGATTAAACAGCCGAATCGGGTATATACGGACGAGAATGCGAAGGATTGTGCGTATATACTTGCAAAGATGCTTGCGGAAACGGCATCCGAATGGATTCGGGGCAGAGTCAATTCGGATCCGGTTGCATTGATGGAGAAATGTATTTATACGATTGACGGCGTGGCAGAGCACATATTGGATAATTTGAGCCATTATAGTCAAATGGAAAAATAATTTTAGGAGGTAGAATTATGGCGGGATCACATATTGCAATTCCGACTATTTTGAAGATCGGAAGCGGGGCATTGGCAAACATAGGACAATACTTACAGAAGAGCGGATTAAAGAAAGCAGTGGTCTTTTTCGGAAACGGATTGATTGATATGTTTGGAAAAACAGTCATCGATTCACTTAATAATTCGGAAATCGAGGTGCTGGAATACTGCGAGCTCGATTCCACGGACATCAATGAGATTATAGACCTTGCATTTTCAATTGATGCAAAGGCACAGGTGATTTTGGGCATCGGAGGCGGAAAGGTGATTGACGTGAGTAAATATGCGGCATATCTGCGCAAGCTGCCATTTATCAGTATCCCGACTTCGGCGTCCAGTGACGGCTTTTCGTCGGCAAGTGCATCACTTATGGTAAATGGGAAACGGACATCCGTGCCGGCACGGATGGCATATGGAATTGTAGTCGATACGGATGTGTTAAAAAGCGCGCCGCCGAAGTTTTTGTATTCCGGAATCGGAGATATGGTATCGAAGATTACCGCACTTTATGACTGGAATTACGAGGCGGAGCATGGTGTGTCCGAGGTGAATGATTTTGCGGTTATGATTGCAAAAAAAGCAGTCAACAGTTTTGTGCGGACGCCATTTCAGAGCATACAGGATAATTTGTTTTTAAAGGAACTTGTGGATTCTCTTGCCATGAGCGGAATTGCAAATGAGATTGCAGGCGGCAGCGCACCGACAAGCGGCAGTGAACATCTGATTTCACATGCGCTTGACAAGATTTTAGAGGTGCCGCAATTACATGGTATACAGGTCGGAATCGCAACCTATATTATGGCGGTTGTACAGGATCATCGGTATGTGCGGGTAAATAAAATATTTGAAGATACCGGGTTCTGGGATTATGTGTCGGGGCTTTCTTTGAGGCGAGAGGATTATGAGGCGGCAATTGACATGGCTCCGCATATTAAGCCAAATCGCCATACTTATCTGCATGAAGAGAAATACCGTGAGCTTGCAAAAAAGGTTCTGCGGGAGGATACGGTTATGAAACGTGTATTCGGCGAGTAAAAAAAGTTGTGCAAAAATGTGAATATGCGCAAAAATTACACACATAATAATATTTGCCACTTGTGAAAAAGTCGATTTTATGCGAAAATCATACGGTGATTTTGCACACAGGAAAGAGTGATAACGATGAAAATTCTTTTGATAAACGGAAGCCTCCGGGGAGAATATAGTTCTTCTTTAAAGGTTGCACATGCGTTTGTGAAAGGTATGATTGAGGGATACGGAGAGGATACGCAGGTTACGGAAGTAGCTTTAAAGGATAAAAAAATCGATCATTGTCATGGATGCTTTGTCTGTTGGAAGACGACGCCGGGACAGTGTGTGATACATGACGATATGGATGAATTGCGGAAGCTTGTGATGGAAAGCGATATCATCATCGAGAGTTTTCCGTTGTATTTTTTCGGGCTTCCATCCAAACTAAAAGCGTTTACCGACCGTATGATTTCCTATGTACAGGAATACCGCGGCAATCCTGGCAATGAAGAAAATCATCGTTTCCTGCATAATATGCGGTATCCGGAGCTTGAAAAGAAAAAGCTGATTTTAGTATCTACATGTGGTTATGAGGTGACGGATAATTGTTATGATGCCGTATTTGCCGAGTTTGACCGTATCTGCGGAGAAGGGAAATATACGACTGTGCTTGCACCGCAGGGAGGACCGCTTTCAGAGAAAGGCTTTGCAGAAAAGGTAGAGCGCTATCTTGTCAAGTTTACCGAGGCGGGACGCGAATATGCAAAAGAGGGCCGCTTAAGTGAGCAGACATGGAAAAAGCTGCAACGGCCATTGCTTGGGCATAGCACGTTTGAGATGGCAATCAATATGAATTGGGATCAGGCGGATGTCGGTCCTTATGGAAAGCTGGTGTAGTTGTAGTATGGAGGCACTGAAACGCGCAGCAGCAAAGCTGGCATTTGCAATTGCCAATGGCGTGATACGGATTTTATATCCACCTAAGATTACATGGGAGGATAAAAAGCTGATAAAAGAGGTGTTGGAAAAGCCATGCGTGGTTTATTCCAATCACACAAGTCATGTCGATGGCTTTTATCTGACCAGACTGCTTGGAAAGTATCATGTATATACATTTGTGGCAAGAGATTGGTATGACAAGAAAAAAATCAACTGGCTGTTCCGAAACCTGCCATATATTCCGATGAACCGGCAGGAGATGGATACAAGCTGGCTGTCAATGGGACTTGAGAAGATTAAAGACGGCTGCCCGGTCTATATATTTCCGGAAGGGCATACAAGCAAGACCGGTGAGTTGGATGAGTTTAAGCCCGGTTTTTTGATGATGGCGAGACAGGCTGGGATTCCGGTAGTTCCAATCTGTATCGATGGAACATTCCGGTTGTTCCACAGGATGCATATTATCATCGGCAAGCCGGTGGATGTGGATTTGAATGAGGATGGTCGCCCATCGGTTGTCTTAAAAAAATGTGCCGTTACCTGTCGGGAGCGCATCTATGAATTGCGTGACACATATGGCATACAAAAACGTTAATATAGAGTGCAATGCTCTGTAGATATATCCGGCTTCTGCCGGAAAATAAAGAAAAAGGAAGGATACATAGAATGAACGAAAAAGAATTAGAAATTGCTGAGAACATTAAGGGAATGCTTTCCAAGAATTTGAGAATTCCTATGGAAGATTTAGACTATGAAGTACCATTATTCGGAGATGGAATCGGTCTTGATTCCGTAGATTCACTGGAAATTATTTCTTGTATCGATTCCGAGTACGGAGTAGAGATGACGGGAGTCGCAAAAGAACATTTCTACAACATTGAGAGCTTGACAAAGTACGTTGTAGCAAATATGTAAGAAAAAGGCTGTCCTATGCATATATGATGGGGCAGCCTTGTATTTCTTGAAAAGGAGATTGACATGGATAAGATTATAAATACACGATGCGTTGTTACCGGTCTCGGTATGATCAGCGCAATCGGAAATAATGTGGATGAATGTTTTGAAAATGCATTGTCCGGAAAGACGGGAATTGATAAGGTAGCATCTGTTGACACAATAAATTGTTATGCAAACCTCGGCGCGGAGGTACACTGTGATAGTCTCGATGATTCCGAGGAAGCAAGGCAGGTGGACCGAGTATCGAAGCTTTGCTTAAAGGCATCGAAGGAGGCACTCGCAGATTCCGGTCTCGTCATCGACGAGGAAAATGCCGGTCGTGTCGGTGTCGTTATGGGAAGCTGCGTCGGCGGTGTGGTCAGTGTAGAAAATTATGTGACAAACGGACAAAAGACAGAGGACATCAACAAGATGACGATTGCATCTATTGCAAATCATGTCGCAGATATGGCGGGTGCCAAGGGTGTGATTACAAATGTGGGAAATGCATGCGCAGCGGGAACCATCAGTATTGCCTATGCGTGTGAACTGATTCGTGCCGGTGTTGCAGATGCGTTTATTGTCGGAGGTGCAGACGCATTTGCATCGGTTCCGTTTTCCGGATTTTTGGCATTGCATGCACTTTCTGAGCAGGCTTGTTCGCCGTTTAATCACAGCAACGGTATCACACTCGGAGAGGGCTCCGGTGCGATAATCGTTGAGTCATATGAGCATGCAAGCAAGCGAAATGCAAAGATTTACTGCGATGTTCTTTCGGCGGGAATCAGCAGTGATGCACACCATATCACAGCACCGAGGCCGGACGGACTCGGTCAGATGTATGCGATTCGTCAGGCAATTGAAAAATCCGGTATCAAGCCGGAGGATATCGGCTATGTCAATGCGCATGGTACAGGAACAGCAAAAAATGATGAGGCGGAATTCCTTTCCTTACATACAATCTTTGATGATGTGAATCCGGATTTAAGTGTCAGCTCGACGAAGGCGATGGTTGGACATTGTCTCGGTGCAGCAGGTGCCATTGAGGCAGTATTCGCAATCAAGGCACTTACGGAAAATAAGATTCCGGCGACAATCGGTTATTCGGAGGAGGATATTGCTGCTCTTGCTGAAAAGGCAGGAACATTCGATTTCATGCCAAACAACATGAAGGAAAAGAATCTCGAATATGTGATGTCAAATTCCTTTGCATTTGGCGGAAGCAATGCAAGTATCATTTTCTCAAAGAAGCCGGGTGATGTGAAAGAGACAGAGAATGATGAAAAAGTATATATAACCGGTCTCGGAATTGTCAGCCCGCTTGGAAACGGCGTGGAAAATTATATCGAAAAAATAAATGCCGGTGCCAGACCGGAATCAAGTTCTGTCTGCTCAAGCGTTGGCAAGGAAGATTATGATAAATACGGATTGAAGATGGCATTTTTCAGAAAGCTCGATAAATTCAGTCTTATGCAGGTTGTTTCGGGACTGGAAGCTCTCACAACAGCCGGTATTGAGGTCACAGAGGAAAATGCAGAGCAGCTCGGTATGATTATCGGTACCGGGGATGGCCCTCTCACAACTGTATATGAATTTCAGAAGCATATTTCCGAGAATGGTACAACGGCGGGTTCTGCGTTTAATTTCCCGAATACCGTCTACAATGCGGCAGGCGGATATCTGTCTATCAAAACAGGTATGCGGGGGTACAATGTAACAGTTACAAACGGTGCGCAGTCCGGTATGAGCAGTCTTTGCTATGCCTATAATGAGATTCGCCAGAATCGTGAAAAGGCAATGCTTGCCACGGGTACGGATGAAAACAGTGAGGTGATGGAGAAGCTCTACCGCCAGCTCGGACTTGTAGGAGCTGACAGTGGATGTGCATATTCGGATCAGGATGGCTTTGCATTAAGCGATGGAAGTACAACAATCGCATTGGAAGGTGAATCATATGCAGCAAGTCATCGCGCAAAGAAATATGCTGAGGTCTGCGGTTATGCCATGACACATGAGGGCGTTGGCTATGGCGAGATTGCCGGATCGGAAAAGGGACTTTTGAATGCGATTTTAGATGCTGCCGGTATGGCAGAAATCGGACTTGACCAGATAAATGCGGTTTACGGATTTGCAAATGGCTCAAAGGAGAACGATGCAATCGAGCGTCGTGTGTATGATGAGATATTCTCAGGAAATGTTCCTGTACATCAGGTGCGTGATTTCACAGGAGAGGGACGTGCGGCGTCCAGTGCACTTTCCATTGCGCATGCGGCACTGACATTGTCGGGCGATTTAAATAAGATGCAGGAAGCATATTTCGTGACAGGCGATGCCGTGACAAAACAGACGGTTGATACATCCGCTTATGAATATGTTCTTGTGACAAGCTGTGCAGTCGGCGGTTCTTACTGTGCAGTTGTACTAAAGAAAGCAAAGTAGAATAGTGAAAGGAAAAAATTATGGCAAACGAAAAGGTAGCGCTTGTAACCGGAGCGTCAAGAGGAATCGGCCGTGCCTGTGCGATAAAACTCGGGCAGGCAGGTTATAAGGTGGCAGTCAATTACAATTCCAATGTGGAGGCAGCAGAGGAGGTTGTCCATGCCATAGAAGAAGCCGGCAGTGAGGCAATTGCAATTAAGGCAGATGTCTCAGATATTACGCAGGTAAAGGCAATGATGCGGGAGGTTGTAAAGACCTTCGGTCAGATTGACGTACTTGTAAATAATGCCGGAATCGTCAAGGATGAATTTGTGCTGATGATGAATCCGGACACAATTGACCAGTGCCTTGATTTGAATATCAAGGGATATATGTACTGTGCACAGCAGGCCGTTTTAAAGATGTTTTCGAAAAAACAGGGAACCATTATCAATGTATCTTCAGTCAGCTCCAAGCTCGCTGTGCCGGGACAGAGCGTGTATAGTGCAACAAAGGGAGCCGTCAATTCCATGACGGCAACAATGGCAAAGGAGCTTGCACCATATGGTATTCGTGTGAATGCGGTTGCCCCCGGTTTTATTGCAACCGATATGATTGAAGTGCTTCCGGAGGATAAAAAAGAGGAATATCTGAAGGATATTCCGATGAATCGTTTCGGAACAGCAGAGGAAATCGGAGATGTCGTAGTGATGCTTGCAAGTCCGGCATGTTCATATATGACAGGTCAGGTGCTTGTTTTGGATGGAGGCTTGAGTTTGTAAGATGATGAATATAAATGAGGTGCAAAAACGTATCAAGCAGCGCCCTCCATTTCAGATGATTGAAAAGGTGCTGGAGGTTCGGGATGGTGAATATGCGAAGGGTATTAAATGTGTGTCTGTAAATGAACCATATTTTGCCGGGCATTTTCCGGATGCCCCGATTATGCCGGGAGTATTAGTCATCGAGGCATGTGCCCAGCTTTGCTCTATTACGATGGAAAGTCAGGGTACGGAGGAAGATAAGATTTACGTGCTGTTAAAATGCGAGGAATTTAAATTCTTAAAACCGGTGATTCCGGGTGACTGCCTTGAGATTGAGGTGAACAAAGAGAGCGGTGGGGCAGGTCTTGTCAAATTCGCCGCAAAGGTTACTGTTGATGGAAAGGTGAAGGCGAAGGGAATTTTAGCTTTTACATCCATGAACAAGGAAGATATTTATAACCAATAAGGTAAAAAACAACCAAAATGTTAATTTTTTGAATTTGTTGTTTCTTTTTTTAGAATGTAGTGCTATTATAATGCAGGCTGGAAATATCAATTCATAATGTACATGGAGGAAAAAGTTATGACAGCAGCACAGGTTTTAGCAGTTTCTATTTTTGTTATCATGTTTGTGTTGATGGTACTTGATAAGATTGAAAAGCAGTACATTACACTCGTGGCGGGAGCGTTGACGTTAATTTTTGTATTTGGTGTAGCCATGCGGAGCACAGATGCGCTTATAGCAACTCTGAATGTGAAGTCTATTTTCACGCCGGAGTTTTGGATTACATCAGGGGAAGGCTCTGAGGAATCGTCAGGAATTAACTGGGCGACGATTATTTTTCTTGCAGGTATGATGGTTATGGTGGAAGGAATGGCAAAGGCGGGATTTTTCCGCTGGCTCTGTCTGAGACTTGCAAAGATGGTTCATTATAAGCCGATTCCGCTGTTCGTGACGTTTATGATTATGGCAGCCGTATTGTCAATGTTTATTGATAGTATTACAGTCATATTGTTTCTTGCGGCTGTTACGATTGAATTGGCAAAGCTCTTAAAGCTGGACCCGATTCCGATGATTTTATCTGAGGTGTTCTGCGCGAATCTGGGTGGTTCGGCGACGATGTGCGGGGATCCGCCAAACATCATCATCGGTACGGGACTTGGATATTCCTTTTCGGATTTCCTTACAAATACAGGATTAGTTGCAGGTATCTGTCTGGTGTTTGTAGTTCTTTATTTTTATCTTGTATATCGCAAGGAATTGCTGGCGGAAAACGGTCAGGCGGTTGATATATCGAATATACCATCCCCTGCAAGTGCGATTACGGATAAAAAGAAATTTATAATAAGCAGTATTATTTTCGGGTGTGCAGTTATCCTTCTTGTCACCCATGCATCCACAGGACTTACGGTAGCCTTTATCGGTACGGTCATTGCGGTTATCACGCTGATTACATCCGGGAAGGATGCACTGGAATTACTTAAAAAAGTAGATTATAAGACATTATTATTCTTTATCGGATTGTTTGTTGTTGTCGGTGGTTTGGAGCAGACAGGCATTTTAAAATTGATTGCATCCTTTATCGGAAGGGTGAGCGGTGGAAATGTCTATGTCATGGTAGCAATCATTATATGGATTTCTGCATTTGCCAGTGCATTTGTGGATAATATTCCGTTTGCTGCGACGATGCTCCCGATTATAAAGAGCCTTGCAGGAACGAATCAGCCATTGCTGAACTGTCTTGCATGGACGCTTTCCATCGGTACGGATATCGGCGGAAGCGCAACACCGATTGGCGCATCTGCAAATGTAGTCGGTACATCGGTTGCCGCAAAGAACGGCTATCCGATCGGATGGGGCAAATATTGTAAAACAGCGGCACCGGCAATGATTATTGTTGTGACAATTTCCATGCTGTATATCTTCTTGAGATATTGCGGCGCTGTCAGCATGTAGTATGTGTTTGCGAAACTGCTTGGTAATATAATTGTATGGAAGGGAGAAGCTATGTATCTTGTTTTTGACGTAGGAGGAACATTTATCAAATATGCCATCATGGATAAGAACGGTAAAATCCATGAGAAGTACAAGGTGCCGACACCATTTCAAGATGGAGAGCGGGATGAAAATGATAAAGAGATAACACCATACACGGTAAAAGCCGAGGATGGTGTGGAAGCATTTTTGAATCAGATTGATATTATATACAGCAAGTACAGTAAGGATTATCAGATTACCGGAATTGCTATGAGCCTGCCGGGTCAGATTAATGTGAATCAGGGAATTGTGTACGGAGGCGGAAGTCTGCCGTATCTTGACCGTGTTCCGCTTGGAAATTTGGTAAGCAGAAGATGCGGAAATGTTCCGGTTGCATTGGAAAATGACGGAAAATGTGCTGCGCTTGCAGAGGTGTGGATTGGTAATGCAAAGGCTTGTAAGGACGCGTGCGTGCTCGTGTTTGGAACCGGTATCGGAGGCGGTGTCGTGATTGACCGTAAAATCCATCATGGGGTCGGTATGCTCGCAGGTGAGATGTCATACATTTATGACGGTATACAGATGGAGCATTTGGACGAGCTTCAACCAATTGAGGAGATACGGGATCCGGATTTTAAACTTCCGGAATGTATCTGGACGCAGCATGCAGCAGTGATGTCTCTTCGAAGAAAGGTAGCGGAGGCAAAGAATTTAAAGCTTCAGGATGTAGACGGTGAGGACATCTATGAGATGGCGGAAGACGGAGATGAGGAAGTACAGCAGATTCTGGAGAAGATGTATTTTAATATTGCATGGCATTGCTGTAATATTTATATCACACTCGCACCGGAGATTATTCTGATTGGCGGCGGAATCAGTGCACAGCCGAAGTTCTTTGAGGGTATTGTAAAGTATATCACAAAGCTTCGCCGTCTGTCGCACGTTTATGACCGCATGAAGATCGATTTGTGTAAATTTGGCAATGATTCCAATATGATCGGAGCGTTATATAATTTTATGCAGAAATTCGAATTGATTTAGAATTAGGTGGACGAGATGGAACTGTGGGATATTTATGACCGGGACAGAAAAAAAACCGGACGTACGATGAAACGAAATGACTGGAATATGAAGCCGGGTGATTTTCACCTGACGGTTCTTGGTGTGATTCGGCATACAGACGGCAGATATCTGATTACAAAGCGTGTTATGACAAAGGCGTGGGCACCGGGATGCTGGGAGGTTTCCGGGGGCGCTGCACAGGCAGGTGAGGATTCGCTGACTGCGGTAAAACGCGAAATTATGGAGGAGACAGGGCTGGATGTTTCAAGCTTTGAGGGCGGCTATGTTTTTTCTTACCAGCGCGAAAATCCGGAGGAAAAGGATAATTATTTTGTGGATATCTACCGGTTTACCGGCACTTTTTCTGAGGAGGATATTCATTTGCAGGAGACAGAAACCGGAGGGTTTAAGCTTGCAACCGCAGATGAGATTCGTGCGCTTGGCGAACAGGGTATATTTTTACATTACAATAGTATTCGTCAGATATTTGAATAGAAATTATATTCGACTTATCGGTTTGATGCAAAAATGATGCAGAGAACAGGTAGAATAATGGAGGGAGTATTTCGGAAGATTCCCTCCAATTTTTATATACGAAGGAAAGGTTGAAATATTATGAATCGAATCTTAATTGTTGAGGATGACAAGTCGATATCCAATGTCATTGATATCAGTTTAAAGAATGCGGGGTATCTGTGTGATTGTGTTTATGATGGAAATGCAGTGATAGAAAGTCTGGATCAACAAGCATACGATCTTGCACTTGTGGATATCATGCTGCCGGGACCGGACGGCTTTTCCCTTATGGAATATTTTAATTACTATCATGTGCCGGTCATTTTCCTGACTGCGATGGCGGATGTACATGATAAGGTTAAGGGCTTAAAGCTCGGTGCAGAGGATTATATAGTCAAACCGTTTGAGATTATTGAATTGCTTGCAAGAGTGGAGCGCGTGCTTCGGAGATATAACAAAGTGGAACAGGTGCTCCGTGCATATGATGTGGAGGTTGACACACAGTCGCTGCAGGTTAGAAAAGCGGGGAAGGAAGTTCATTTGACGAAGAAAGAATATGAGATATTGCTGATGTTTATGCGCAATCCGAATGTCGCATTATTCCAGGAACGTATATTTGAAAGTGTATGGCATGAGCCGTATTATGGTGACAGCAGAACGGTGGATTTGCATGTGCAGCGTCTGCGTAAAAAAATTGGCTTTGAGGATAAGATAGTTCCGGTATATAAAGTCGGATATCGGTTGGAGGCATAAGCTTGAAATTATTTTGGAAATTATTTTTGTCGGTTTACACATGTATTATGCTGCTTGTGTCCATTGGTGGTACGATCATGATTCAGACAGCGTTTGCGCGTGAGAGAAAAAAAGATGTGGAAACAGCGTTCAATAACACACAGCTTGTATGTCTTAATCTGATTCAGAATTCAAAACGTACGACAACCTTGCATTATACAGATTTTACATATGAATATGAAAAGGATTCTGTGTTAAGAAAGACGGCAAAGTCTCTGTCTGTGCAAAGCCTCGGGGAGAATGTAGTGTTCAATCTCTGGAACGGACGAGGTGTAAAGTTTTACTCGAATCAATTATATCTGGAACCGGATTATACGCTCAGTGATAAGATGGGGAATACAGAGGCTGGATATACGATTATTCGGAATCAGGACAGCTATTATTTATATATGGGAAGATATTTTTCCATGTTTGAAGAACAGTATTTTTTGGAGACGATTCTCGATATTACAAAGACCTATGAGAGCCGGAATGCACAGCTTCAGGCATTTCGGATCGTTTTGCTTTTTGTCATGGTTATCTGCACGCTTATGGTGTTTATTTTAAACAATATGATTGTTGTTCCGATTAAACGTCTTTCGAAAGCGACAAAATTCGTTGCGAACGGAAGAGTCGGTCTCCGGATAAAAAAGCATGGGAAAGACGAAATCGGCATGCTTGCGGAGGATTTCAATCGTATGTCGATCAGTCTGAGTAAGTCGATGGAAGAACTGAAAGAAAAAACGCGCAGTCAGGAAATGTTTACAAACAACTTTGCGCATGAATTAAAGACGCCGCTTACATCTATGATTGGGTATGCGGATATTATTCGTTCCAGAAAATTGCCGGAGGAAGAGCTGGTTACCTATGCCAATCAGATTGTGCTGGAGGGACGCCGGCTGGAGAAAATGTCCATGAAGCTCATGGAACTGATTGTGTTAAAGAAACAGGATTTTCTTATGTATGATATTGATGTGAAAACGTTTCTTGGTTCCGTATATGAGACATTGCTTCCGGTTGCAGAAAAATATGGTATTACACTTAGGATGGCGGCGGACCCGGCTGTGATAAAGCTGGAGCCGGACCTGATGAAGACGGTGCTGATCAATCTGTTCGATAATGCGAGAAAAGCTATGCAGGAGGCAGGAACGATATCTGTATATGGCATGTGGGAGAAGGACAGCTACAGGATTATGGTGATTGATGAAGGCTGTGGTATTGATGCAGAGCATTTGAGTCATCTGACCGAGGCGTTTTATATGGTTGATAAATCAAGGTCGCGTGCAAACGGTGGAGCGGGACTTGGACTTGCCATCTGTAACGAGATCGTGCAGCTTCACGGAGCGGTACTTCGTATTCAAAGTGAAGTTGGAAAAGGTACACAGGTGTCTGTTGATTTTGGGAAAGCATATAAGCATGCAGATATGGAAGGAGAGGAGGATGCGTATGGTGAAGATACACAAGAAGCAGAAAAAGAAAAGAGAGAAGCCTGAAAATAATTTCGGGATTAATATAATATGCGTACTAATTGGTGTTTTAGTTTTTGTGATTGGAATTGTCGCGCCAAAGACAATTATGGCGATGATGGATAAGGGGGAGCTTAATGAACTGTATGTGTTGGATGTCGATACGGAATTCCAGGAGGAAGGTGAATCGCTCTCCGTGGAAGAAAAGTTGGAGCTCCTGAGTGAGGATGAAACGAGTGTTTCTGTTTTGCTATCCGATCAGTCCATGGAGGAACAGGGTAAGATTATAAAAATGGCAGAAAATGAGATACATGAAATGCAGGAAAAAAATATCATTCCGGCGTTTGATTTAGGTGTATATGATGAGAAATCCGGAGTGGTGAGTTATACTTATGATGGAATGGAAGTACAATCTGATGTATATTGTGCCTGTTTTAATGTTGTAGATCTGGATAATATGAATCGTTATGTTTCTGCTGCAATGGTCTCATATGAGTTTGAGGAGAACTATCTTTCGATATTGATGGATACGGATACCGGTAAAATTTACGATTATGCAATTAATACATATTTTACGGAAAAAGAATATGAATATTATACGAAAAAGATTGAAAAGGCTATGCAGGAATATCTGGGGATATCACAAAAGACATACCAGACTTATTATAATTTTGACGCCGATGCAGCTTCGTCGAATATGGAGTTCGATGCTGATGATTTTTTTGGCTTTATGAGCTTAAATCTTAAAAAATCCAGTCAGGTATTTGATGTGCTTGGATATCGGTAAAATGGTCTATAATATGATTATGCAGGCTGTCAGGAGGCGAAAGGTCTTGCAGGAACAACAATTACAGGAAGAACTCAGACAAAAACGCTTGAAAAAGAAAGAACGGGAACGATTAATCAGACGTAAAAGAAAGCAGGAGCAGATTTTGCGAATGATTGTTTTTGTGTGCCTGCTTATACTTGCGTTTGTTCTCGGACGTATTTCCGGTTATAAAAAATACGAAAAAGAACAGACGCAAACCGCCTTTACAGGTATATTGGAACAGGAAAGCTGGACAAATACAGAAAAAGAACAGGAAAATGCCGGTCAGACAGCGTTGATGCCGTTTATGCGCACATATGAGGAGAAATATCCGGAGTCGACACCGACCGCTTATTCAACAGAGGAGATACAGAGTAAAATCCATGCATTGGCGCAGGTAGACAGTGACTTCCGGAATATTGAAGCACAAATAGATCAATATTCAGATGTGTTGCTGAATCAATTGTGTAACAATCCGAATATGATTCAGTTTGCATGTTCTTATAATGAAAAGTATGGTACGACAAATGGAGGAATTGAGGATTGTGAATTAAATGGAATCCCGCTTTTTATACAGTGGGATGACCGGTGGGGGTATGCGGCGTATGGAAATAATGTGGTAGGCTTATCCGGTTGTGGTCCGACCTGCATGTCGATGGTGATTGTCGGACTTACGAAAAACAAGGAGGCAACGCCGGATGCGCTGGCAGATTATGCGACAGAGAATGGATATTATGAAAGCGGTGCCGGTACAAAATGGACTTTTATGGAAACAGCAGGAATTGCATATGGTATACAGGGCACATGGATTCCTCTGCAAAAGGAGATGTTGTATTCGGAGCTTGAGCAGGGACATCCTGTGATATGTGCCATGCGTGCAGGCGATTTTACTGCGGAGGGTCATTATATTGTAATTGCAGGCATTGAGGATGGAAAGCTAAAAATCAATGATCCAAATAGTGTAAAACGAAGCAGCGAGCTTTGGGAATATGAAGATATTGAGGCGCAGATTGCAAATCTTTGGGCTTACAAGGTAGAGGAACAATAGGTAAAACAGCATGGAGAAAGCTACGTCGGTAATTTTGAAAAAAGAATATCTTGGACGTTCGGATTTGTTTGATTTTGTCATACCGGATGGAGTAACAGAAATCGGAGACTGGGCATTTGCAGATTGCAGCAATCTTATATCAGTTTCGATTCCTGCGTCCGTTCACCGCATTGGACGGCATATATTTTCAGGCTGCAAAAGACTTCAAAGAATCATGGTTCGGGGCTTGAAGAATGGAGATTGCCTGCAATATCTTTTGGCATATGCATTCCGTGAATTTGATTTTCCGGTAGCAACGAATGCTTTGGAGATTGGAGCGGATGAATGGGTGGAGTGGTTGGATGTAAGACTGCTTTCGTATCTGCAATCAGATGATGCGGATGGCTTTACACCATTTCTGGCAGGTGGCGAAGAAGACTATCAGGATGTCAGAAAAGCGAGAGAGGAATATTGCATGGAAAAGCGGGTAAGGAAGTTTGGTTTTGTATCTGAACGTCTGCTTGCTGCAAAGGCATTTCCGATTCGGGGCGCTTTTGCTTCTGATTTCAAGAAGCATCTTAATACATATATTCCATGTGTGGATGTTTTAATATCGATGCTGAGTGCTGTAGGTGAGCGTGGACTTTTATTTATGGAATTATATGGCGAGCTGGGAATCCTTACAAAGGAAGTGTGCCAAACACTCTTGAAACTTGTAGACGTTCAGGATGTGGAACTTCGGTCTTGGCTTTTGCAATATACGAAAACAGAAACGGTATGGAATGATTTTTGCTTGTGAATTGGTTATGTATTTTTTTTAGTACATGATTAGGGGTTGACTTTCTAAATTTTGAGTGGTATATTAAGCAAGCTGTCAGAAAACGACAGAATATGATGTCACAGGAAAATGTCAATAAATGTAAAAAAATCCTTGACATGAAAAACAAAAAGTGATATCTTGTAAAAGCTGTCGCAAGAGACAGCAAAAGTCAAAACTGAATAAGTTCTACCGGATTTATTTTTTTTGACAAAAAACAGA
>CAZLZH010000016.1:0-43333 GCA_964563955.1 uncultured Bacteroides sp.
TGAGCAGGATATTTTCCACGTCCTCGCCCACATAGCCGGCCTCGGTCAGCGTCGTGGCATCGGCGATGGCAAAGGGCACATTGATAATTCTGGCTAACGTCTGCGCAAGATACGTCTTACCGGAACCGGTCGGTCCTGTTACAAGGATGATTCCGTGCGGGTTACTCAGAATACCGTCAAATACTTTCAATTCCTTTGGTCCGAATCCAAGGGCGCTCTTTGGTTTTGTAAGTCCGTCCTTGGAGGTAAGTCTCATAACCGTCTTTTCCCCGTAGACTGTCGGCAGGATAGATACACGGACATCGTACTCTCTCCGGTCGACCATGATGGTGATACGGCCATCCTGTGGTTTTCTCTTTTCAGCGATATCCATACCGCCGATAATCTTGATACGGGCACTGATACCTGCAAGCAGTCCGTAATCATAGGTCATGACATGCTTTAGGGCACCATCGATTCGGTAACGGACACGCACGCTTGACTCGAGAGGCTCGATATGGATATCGGATGCCCTCTGCCGGACACCGCCCTCGATAATCTGCTTTACGAGAAGTACAATCGGGGAGTTCTCGATATCCTCCTGCATCGCCTCCTCGTCGGAATCCGTCATGCCGTTTTCCTGCATCTCCTTCCGGTACTGCTCCGCTGCCTCCATCGCCTGGGCATTACCATAGTATTTACCGATTGCTTCCATGACGTCTTCCTCCATGGCAAGCAGCGGTTCTACCTGTGTGTTGGTCGCGATACCGATATCATCAATCGCGTTCAGATCCATCGGGTCTACCATCGCTACCCGAAGGATATTCGGATTGTTGTCATCATAGCCGATTGGAATCGCCTTGTACTTATTGACTAAGTTCTCCGGAACCTGCTTCAGCAAATCTTCATCTAGCTTACATGCCTTCAACTCGATGTAATCGATGCCCATCTGCGTTGTCAGCACTGTAATCAGAAGCTCCTGGCTGATGAAACCAAGCTCCATGATGATGTTACCGATTCGGCCGCCGTTCTCTTTTTGATAGGCAAGTGCCTCCTGAAGCTCTTCCTCCGTAATAGCCCCCGCTTCAACAAGCAAATCACCTATACGAATCTTTTTCCTACCACCTGTTATTCGCATAGCCCATTCCTCTCCTAAAATATATTGTAGTATAAAATATTATAACATAGCAATCTTAAAAAAAAAAGCAAATTTTAGGTATATATATAATTATATATATAATTATTCAGCCCAATACATAAAACAAAATGAATGGTATGATTGATATCGAAAAATCAAACATTCCATGCATCGCTGCAACCATTGCAAGTCCGCATCGCTTCCACTTATATACAAACAACGTATATACGCCGCCAAACACAAATGCAAATAAGACATTGGACCAGCTTGTCTGAAATATATGAACAAGTGCAAACAGGCTGTTCGCAATCAGAGGGGCAAGCCATCTGTGTTTTTCGAAAAGCTCCTCCAGACTGCCCATAATTGCCACGCGGTATACAAGCTCCTCCGCAGGACCTACCACACACATATAACGCAAAAATATATATAATATCCGCCATCCGCTTTCTGCATACAGCATGGCAGGATTGCCATCACTTAATTGATAATCTATCAACGTCCAGACCGCTCCGAGCAAAATCCCGATGATACAGCCGATTCCAATCTGCCAAAGCACATGTTCTCCGACGATCTCCCGAAACGTTATGTGTCGAAGCTTCAGATTAATAATCGCTGGAACAGCGACCGCCCATGGTACAAGGAATATAACTATCCTCCACAATGTCATATTCCATATATAATCCGCAATTCCAAGCAGCGTCATCGAGAATATAAATGTGAAGACGAGCAGCCATACAAGGCGGAATATTTCTTTTTCATGTTTTAAATTTATCCTGATATCATGTTTTAGACCAAGCATCTATATCCCCCATACAGCTTTTGTTTGGAAACAGGCAGAAAATGTCAAATAATAATATAGTAATGATATTAGAATTGTCTGATTTTGTCTTATCCCTAGTTAGAATATCATATCCACAGTCCTATGACAAGCCAATTTTTGATATGGAAAAGCACTTTTTTCTACATTTAGACATAGTATATACAAAGAGGGATAGTGAGGTATTTATGCAAACCTTTCGTCACCCACTGTCTCCCGAAGAGGAAACGGAATATTTGCAACGGGTAAAAGAGGGCGACCTTGACGCCCGGAATCTTCTTGTGGAATACAATCTGCGTCTGGTTGCGCATATTGTCAAAAAATATCAGGCAGGAAACCGTTCGACCGAGGATTTAATATCTATCGGAACTATTGGACTTATAAAAGCAATCAATACATATGACTACGACAAAGGCACGAAGCTTGTCACCTATGCAAGCCGCTGTATCGAAAACGAGCTTCTCATGCGGCTTCGACAGGAGCGGAAAGAAGCTAGGGAGGTCTCCCTTTTTGAGCCAATCGGAACCGACCGCGAAGGGAACGAAATCAACCTCATGGACATCATACGCGTCGACGAAGAAAATGTCCTTTTAAATGTCATCGCATCCGAAAGCCTTCGCAACATAAACGAGCTGTTTACCGAAGTGCTTGACACTCGCGAGCAGCAGGTAATTGCCCTGCGTTATAACCTGACAGGCGCGCGTGAATTTACCCAAAAGGAAATATCGAATATGCTCCACATATCCCGCTCCTATGTGTCTCGAATCGAAAAAAAGGCACTGCTTAAGCTCCGCAATGCCTTGAACGCATGACCATTCCCGGCCGGATGTGCGCCGTATCCGAAACTGTCACATATAAAAGCTGTTTCGGGTGTGGAGCTGCATCCATTGCCACACCGGTTTCATCCCGAATTGCAAGGACAGAAACCTCCACATTTGTGCCATTAAACGCCATAATGCTGACTTCATCCCCGACGCAAAACTTATTTTTCTGATGGATGACAAGTTCCCTATTCTCTGTCATCTCCTCAATCGTTCCAAGATACGTATAATTTTTGATATACGTGTTATTGTCATAAATCTGTGTTTCTTCATTTGGTTTTCCAAAATAAAACCCTGTCGTAAACTGGCGGAACGTACATGCAGCAATCTCCTCACGGTAGTACGGCATACGCTCCCGATAGCGTTCCCCGGATTCAAAATAATCGTCGATTGCCTGTCGATAGGTTCTTGTCACAGCGGCGACGTAAAGTGCCGTTTTCATGCGGCCTTCCACTTTAAACGAATCAATCCCGGCTGCAATCATCTCCGGTATATATTCAATCATGCACAAATCCTTTGAATTAAATATATAGGTGCCGCGCTCGTCCTCCTCAACCGGAAGATATTCCCCCGGCCGTTTTTCTTCCACGACCGCATATTTCCAGCGGCACGGATGCGTACACGCCCCCTGATTTGCATCTCTGCCTGTGAAATAGCTGCTGAGCAGGCATCTTCCGGAATATGAAATGCACATCGCTCCGTGCATAAACGCCTCGATCTCCATATCCTCCGGTATATGTTCGCGAATCGTCCGTATCTCCTGCAGGGACAATTCCCGCGCAGCAACGACACGTGTTGCGCCCTGTTTTCTCCAAAAATCATAGATTAGATAATTTGTATTGTTCGCCTGCGTGCTGATATGGATTTCAATCCCCGGCAGCTTCTCCCGCGCCAGTGTAAATATACCCGGGTCTGAGATAATGAACGCATCAATCTTTTCCTCCATGCCTGCTTCTGCCAATTCTCGAAAATAATCTTTGATGCCTTCAATATCCTCATTATGTGCAAATATATTGACTGTAACATAAAGCTTTGCGGAATGTGCATGCACATAATCCGCTGCTTCACGCATTTCCTCAATCGAAAAGTTTCCCGCCTTTGCACGCAGTCCGTAATTTTTTCCGCCGATATACACGGCATCCGCGCCGTAATCAATCGCCACCTTCAGGACATCAAGGCTGCCAGCAGGTATTAAAAGCTCCGGTTTTTTTCTAATATTATTCATCTCTTATCCTTCTTTATCGATACTGCCATGCCATCCCCTACGGAGAGCAGAGCGGTTTCCAGTTGTTCATGATGCGTAATCGTATAGAGATATTCCCGCATACGGTCATGAATCGTCCGGTTTCTTTTTTCCACAAGGAAATGGGATTCTAATATATCCCCCTCCTGCAAGATATTATCCGAAACGATAACGCCCTCCGGTGCAAGCACCCGAAGCACCTCCGGCAGGTAATATATATACTGTGCCTTTGCCGCATCCACAAACACAAGCTCATACTGTTCATCCGAAAGTGTCAGCAGGATATGTGCTGCATCCCCGCAGATTACATGTATCAAAGCCTCTTTCCCAAATCGGCTGATATTTTTTCCTGCAAGTTCTGCACGCTCCTCACTCAGTTCTATCGTTGTGATATCCGCTCCCTCCGGCAGATACTGTGACATATAAAGAGAAGAATAGCCGATGGCAGTTCCTATCTCAAGAACATGCTTCGGCTTCTTCATCATAAGCTGCGTCTTTAAAAATTCTTTTGCTTCCGGGCGGATAACCGGCACACCGGCTTCTACTGCCTGTCGGTAAAGCACTCCGAGCTCGCCTTTATCATCTGCTATCATAGAGCGGACAAAGGATGTTATTCTGGAAAAATCATCAATCATCTTCCTCTTCCTCTTCCGTTTGAATATTACATATAATCGTAAGAATCTCGTCGTATGTCATGCTTGCAGACAAATGATATTTTCCGCTTGTAATCTTATCGCCGTAACCTTTTACCTTTACTTTTGCATAAAATACAAGCTTATCCTCTATAATATCCGCATCCTCTAGTGCAGTTCCAATCTCCATAATCGAGGAATCAGCCGGAATATCAACTACAATATATTCCTGACTTCCCGGATGATATGACACCTCACCAAACACGCCGTATGTAAAATTAAATGCATACATAAACAGCTTTACGATTAAAAAAACAATCAGAATGTTTATAAACAGGCTGAACATAAAACCGGAAGAATTTTTGAGTCCTCGTCTTAAGTTCTCCTCCTGCTTACGCACATTTTTCTTTTTTGATTTCGTTTTTGATTTTGATTTCTTCTTTACATTTTCACTCATTGATGTACTCAAACTCCAATCCTTCTGCTATGGAATCAAACACCTGCTGCATCATCTTGCAGACCTGCTGTTCCGCCTGCAAAAAATCACTCACGGTAGAATTGTGCAGCAGCTCATCATAATCCTTTATCAGCTGTATCAATTCATCGTAAGGATTTACGCCCTGCCGGTTCTGAAGCTCATAGTTTTTTGCCCGAAACTCAGAAAGCTGACTATTCAGGCTCTCATCTGCCAAAAGCGCCTGTCTCGTCCGGATATATGTCTGATATTCCTTGGACGAGCGAATATGTTCATTCAATTGTCTGCTCTCTTCGATAACTTCTTTCATATTTTTTAAACCTCTGTTATAATCGGTAAAATCATCGGGCTCCTCTTAATCTTTTTCCAAAGAAACTCACTCAGTGCCTCCCGGATTGTATTTTTCAGTTTTCCCCAATCTGAGATTCCTCTGTCGAGACAGTTGTCAAGTGCCTCCTGCACGACCTCGCGACATTCATCCATCAGATTCTCCGCCTCGCGCACATACACAAATCCGCGCGATACGATATCCGGTCCGGCAAGCTGTTGATTGCTCTCCCGCTCCAATGTCACAACGACAATCAGCAGACCGTTCTCTGAAAGCTGCTGACGGTCACGCAATACGATATTGCCGACGTCTCCAACCCCGAGTCCGTCTACTAAAATTCCCTGTGCCGGCACCTGTCCAGTAACCTCGAATTGATTCTCCGATATGGAAAGCACATCTCCCGCAGATAAAATCTTGACATTCTCCTTCGGGATTCCCATCTCCATCGCAAGCTCTGCATGACGTTTTAAGTGACGGTATTCTCCGTGTACCGGAATGGCATATTTCGGTTTCGTCAGAGCATACATCAGCTTTAATTCTTCCTGACAGGCATGTCCCGATACGTGTGTATCCTGGAAGATTACATGTGCGCCCTTCATCTCAAGCTCGTTGATAACCTTAAACACTGCCTTTTCGTTGCCCGGAATCGGATTGGAGGAAAAGATTACCACATCCCCCGGATTAATCGCAATCTTGTTATGAATACTTGCCGCAATTCTGGAGAGCGCCGCCATGTTCTCGCCCTGACTTCCGGTTGTAATCAGTACCACCTGTTCGTCCGGATAATTTTTAATCTGGTCAATCTCAATCAAGGTGTTGTCCGGTATGCTGATATAGCCAAGCTCCGAAGCAGTCTGGATAATGTTGACCATGCTTCTTCCCTCGACAACTACCTTTCTGCCGTATTTGTACGCAGAGTTGATAATCTGCTGCACGCGGTCCACATTGGACGCAAATGTCGCTATGATAATTCTGTGATTGCTGTTGTCATCAAACAGATGGTCAAAGGTCTTTCCCACTGTTTTTTCTGACGGAGTATAGCCCGGACGCTCTACGTTTGTAGAATCCGCCATAAGTGCAAGCACACCTTTTTTTCCAAGCTCACCAAACCGTGGCAGATCAATCGCATCTCCGAATACCGGCGTGTAATCCACCTTAAAGTCACCTGTATGAACGATAATACCTGCCGGTGTATAAATCGCAAGCGCCGCAGCATCTACGATAGAATGTGTCGTGCGGATAAACTCAATCCGGAATGCTCCGAGTGTAATCATCTGTCCGTGTGTCACAATCTTTCTTCTGACATTATTAATATTTCCATGCTCCCGAAGCTTGTGCTCTATCAATCCCATCGTAAGCTTTGTAGCATAAATCGGCATATTTATTTCATTTTCAATATATGGAATGGAACCGATATGGTCCTCATGTCCATGTGTTATCACAAGTCCTTTTACTTTATCTGCATTTTCCTTCAAATATGTCACGTCCGGAATGACAAGATCAATTCCGAGCATCTCATCCTCCGGAAATGCGAGGCCACAGTCAATCACAATAATACTGTCCTCGTACTCAATCGCAGTGATATTCATTCCAATCTGCTCCAGACCACCGAGCGGAATAATCTTCACTGCCTTTGTTTTTTGTTTCATATTAAATTAAACCTCCAAGTCAATATCTTCCAGCAGCTCATCAAACACCCTGATCACTGCTTTTAATTCGTTCTCATCTTCCACTTCCACATAAGAAGCAATTTCCTCTCCGCTGTCTCCGTCTTCCTTCAGCACAGAGAAACTTCCTTCCTCACTCTCCATATCATCCGTAACTAAAATATAATTCATGCCAAAAAGCTTTGTCTCTTCCAGCACATAAAGCTCTACTGTTTCATCTTCTGTTTGAAATGTAATTTTCTCACTCATGTTTATTTGCCTCTCGGTCCAAATAGCTTTGCAAAATGATAGCTGCTGCCATCTTATCAATATGTTCTTTTCTGCCACTTACGGCAACGCCTGTCTCCTCCAGAATCCGGTTTGCCGCCACGGTCGTGAGCCGCTCATCCTCAAGGATAATCTCCATGCCGGTCCGTCTCTCCAAATCCTCTGCGAATGCTTTTGTAAGCTGCACGCGGGGACCTTCTGTATTGTTCATCATCTTCGGAAGCCCAAGCACAATTTTCCCGACCTGATATTCCTCAATGATTGCTTCTATCCGCGCGTATGTCTGGCGCAGTTTCGTCTCGCGCTTTCTCTCAATCGTCTCAAATGGCTGTGCGATAATTTCAGTTTCATCCGAAATTGCAACACCGACCGTCTTTTGCCCATAATCAAGTCCAAGGATTCTCATTGCATCTCCCTTTCGTACACACGACAACGACGGATATGACATTCCTGTCATATCCTTATCGTTCCATTACTTTAAGCGTGTCTCAATGTAATTCTCAAGAAGCACTTCTATGATTTCATCGCGTTCTGCTTTCATAATAAGACTTCTCGCATTTTTATAGCTTGTGATGTAGGTAGGGTCACCGCTCATAACATATCCGACAATCTGGCTTACCGGATTATATCCTTTTTCAGACAATGCCTCGTATACCTGCTCTAATATATCTGATACCTCGATATTTGATTCACGAATAATCCCTATGTCCTGGGTATTTTGATTGTTCATTTTCTCACGTCCTTTAATTACATATGGTCTAATTCTAATATATCTGCATGAAAATAGCAACTCTTTTATTTTAACATGCTGAAGAAATCATATTGATTTGTCTCCGGCAAATCTCCGAGAAGTCCCAAATCATCCATATCATCCAAGATTGTTTTGGATACCTTTCCGCGAATCCGGATGTCCTCTTTTGAGGTAAACGGTCCGCCCTTTGCCGCTTCCTCTAACTGCTGTGCCGCCTTTAATCCCATGCCTGCAATCGAGACAAAGCTCGGCATAATCTTCCCGTCTATAATCTGGAACCGGTCGGCTTTTGCCTTGTAAATATCAATCGGCATAAACTCAAACCCCCGCGCATACATCTCCTGTACAAGACGCATATCACGTATCAGGTCCTTCTCTGTCGCACTCTGTTCATTTTTATCCTTTTTCTGTGCTTCGGCAAGGTTCTCCTCAAGCGCCTCCTTACCGAGGCACATCTGGCGGTAGTCGAACGCTGACGCACGAATACTGAAGAATGCCGTATAGTAGGCGAGCGGGTAATTGACCTTAAAATATGCCACGCGCCAAGCCATCATAACATAGGCAACCGCATGTGCCTTCGGGAACATGTACTTAATCTTCTCGCAGGACCAGATATACCAATCCGGCACATCATGCCGTTTCATTTCTTCCTTCCATTCTTCCCACTTGTCACATTTTCCCTTTGCCACCGTTCCTTTTCGGACAGCCTCCATAATTTTGAACGCTGTGCCGGGTTCAAGACCACGATATATGAGATAGGTCATAATATCGTCTCTTGTACAGATGGCAGATGAAAGCTCACATGTTCCCTCCGCAATCAGCGTCTGGGCGTTGCCGAGCCATACATCCGTACCGTGGGAAAGTCCTGCAATCCGCACAAGGTCCGAGAACGCCTTCGGTGCGGCATCAATCAGCATCTGCATCGCAAAGTCTGTGCCAAACTCCGGAATACCAAGTGTACCGAGCTTCGTTCCGCCGATATCCTCCGGCCGGATTCCGAGTGCGTCTGTATTATGAAACAGCGACATAACATCCTTGTCGTCAAGCGGTATCGTCTTGGCATCAAGTCCAGTCAAATCCTCCAAGCGGCGAATCATAGTCGGATCATCATGGCCGAGAATGTCCAGTTTTAACAGATTGTGATCGATAGAATGGTATTCAAAATGTGTTGTAATAATATCGGTCGACATATCGTTTGCCGGCTTTTGAATCGGTGTGAAGGAATAAATCTCCTCATTGCTCGGCAGCACAATCATACCGCCCGGATGCTGGCCGGTCGTACGCTTTACGCCTGTCAGTCCGAGCGCAATCCGCTCCATCTCACAGTGTCTTTTTACCTCGCCATGCTCTTCAAAATATTTATACACATATCCATACGCTGTCTTATCCGCGAGCGTGCCGATCGTTCCTGCCCGGAACGCCTTGCCCTTTCCAAACAATTCCTCTGTATAGGCGTGTGCCTTCGGCTGATACTCACCGGAGAAATTCAAGTCAATATCCGGCTCCTTGTCACCGTTAAAGCCGAGGAATGTCTCGAACGGAATATCATGTCCTTCCTTCTTCATTCGGGTGCCACAGACCGGGCAATCCATATCCGGCATATCGCAGCCCGACTGTCCTTCATATTCTTTCACAAAATCCGAATCAAAATCCGTATGGTAACATTTCGGACATATGTAATGCGCCGGAAGCGGATTTACTTCCGTGATACCTGCCATGGTCGCTACAAACGAGGAACCGACAGAGCCACGGGAACCAACCAGATAGCCGTCGTCATTGGAACGCCACACGAGCTTTTGTGCAATGATATATAACACGGCAAATCCGTTTGAGATAATCGAATGCAGCTCCTTTTCAAGACGTGTCTGCACAATCTCCGGCAGATTCGGGCCATATATTTCATGTGCCTTATCATAGCAGATTTTTGTGAGCGTCTCGTCCGAGTTCTCAATTACAGGCGGGCACTTATCCGGACGAACCGGTGCAATGTTTTCTATCATGTCCGCAATCTTATTTGTATTTGTAATCACGACCTCATGCGCAAGGTCACTTCCGAGATATTGGAACTCCGCCAGCATCTCATCCGTCGTCCGAAAGAAGAGCGGAGGCTGTCTGTCCGCATCTGCAAACCCTTTTCCTGCCATCATAATACGACGATATATTTCGTCCTCCGGGTCAAGAAAATGCACATCACAGGTCGCAACGACCGGTTTCCCGAACTGTTTTCCCAGATCACAAATCTTCCGGTTTACATCCTGCAAATCCTCCACCGTTTTGACCGGAGCCTTCTCGTCATCGAGCAGGAACCTGTTATTGCCTGTTGGCTGTATCTCATAATAATCATAGAAATTACAAAGTCTTGTAATCTCATCCTCGCCTTCCCCGTAGAGAACGGCTCTGTACAATTCTCCCGCCTCACAGGCAGAGCCGATAATCAATCCCTCCCGGTATTTGTTAATCAGGCTCTTCGGCATACGCGGCCGGCGATTGAAGTAATTGATATGTGACTCCGAAATCAAACGGTACAGGTTCACACGTCCTACTTCATTGGCGGCGAGAATAATACCATGATAGCTCTTTGCCTTCTTGATGGCATCCGGCGATGCAGAACCGACTGCATTTAATTCCCGGATTGTATGAATATTCTTTTCCTTCACCATCTTAATCATCTTGACAAATATTTCTGCCGTTGCGGCAGCATCGTCGCAGGCGCGGTGATGATGTTCGAGTGAAACACCAAACTGCTTGCACAAACGGTCAAGCGTGTACTTACCAAGCTCCGGCAGTAAAACATGTGCCAATGTCATTGTATCAACAATCGTATAATCAAAGGAAAGTCCTTGATGTTTTGCATTTTCTTTTATAAATCCGGCATCAAAGCTTGCATTGTGCGCGACAAGTGCAGCCTCCCCCACATATTCCAAAAATTGCGGCAGAACTGTCTCAATCGTCGGGCTTTCCTGCACCATGCTGTCTGTAATAGATGTAAGTTTCGTAATCGTATATGGAATCGGCACCTCCGGATTGACAAACTGCGAGTACGTATCCTGTATTCTTCCATCCTTGATACGCACAGCGCCAATCTCGATAATTCGGTTATGTGTCGGGCTTAAACCCGTTGTTTCTATGTCAAACACCACATATTCCGAATCAATGCTCTGACCTTTATCATTTTGGACCAAGCCCTCAATATCATCAACAAAATAACCTTCCACGCCATAGATAATTTTAAAATCGTCATCCTTTTTCAACTGGTGATAGGCAATCGGGAACGCCTGCACGACACCATGGTCTGTAATGGCAAGTGACTTCATCCCCCATTCCTTTGCACGCGCGATTACCTTCTCGATACTTACAACGCTGTCCATCTCACTCATGACAGTATGAAGGTGCAGTTCCACGCGCTTTTCAAGCGAAGTGTCCATACGCTTCTCACGAAAATCATTCGCCGGTTTGATACCGACAACGGATGAGAAGGTAATCTCCCGATTATAAGTATCATAAATCGGCACACCTTTGATTATATAAAACCTGCCTTCTTTTAATTCATCCAGCAGTGCATCCTTGTCATCCTCTGATACAAATATCTTGAATAAAATGGTATCCGTGAAATCCGTTATAGTTCCCGTTATAATAAACTTTCCGCTTTTTGTTGCCCGGTCTTCCAGCGAAAGAATCTGTCCGTGTATGCAGCACTCCCCGGTTCCTTCTCCGAGTGCCTGAATCTCCACGATTTCCGCATCACAGTTTCTACCATAGATTACATCCGGGTCCTGTGCCTGTGCTTTTTTCCAGTTTCCGCGCTCGCCCTTCTTTCCATAGGAAAACGGCTGCTTTTTGTCCGGTTCTTTCTTTTCTCCTGCCCATGGCATATTCTTCTCGGTATCTGTATTTTTTTCCTTATTTTCCTCTTTTTCCGAATCATCCGATGATGCATTCTGTAACTGTTCATTTTTTTCTTCAATAGTACGAAGCTCCTGCTGCAGACGCAACGTATTTGCCTCCCGCAATTTTGTCTTTTGCTCCAATGTATAGCTGAAACTAAGCTGAATATCAATCGAAAAACGGTCACAAAAATAAGATACGAAAAACTCCCGTATCGTCTTCTCATGTTCTCTTGCAATAGAAGAATCTTCTAATGCAAGGCTTATAATATTCCCATTAAAAAACCATTCCGCACGCGTCATCAGCCGAAATGCAATCCGGCTGTATTCCCGAAGCTCCTCTAATATGCTTTCTTTATAATTTTCCACGATTTGTTCCGGCGTATAGCTTGCAGGCAGTGCATATTTCACAAGCAGCATCACTTTTTTGCCTGCATTTTTCATGTTATACGCATATTTTGTGAGCAGTGTCTCCACTCTCTGTATGAGGTGAAACGGAATCAGATGGTCACTCAGAAGCGAAACCTGCATCCGTTTTTTCGCTTCGTATGTAGATATACTCAGAACCTGTGTATCTGAAAAAAGCGCGTCTATATCCGTTCCGGCTCTGAAATCCGGAAAAACATTACAAAATGTTTGATTATCCAAATGCAATTCCTCCGATTATGCTTCCTTCCAGTGGTCCAATTCATACTTTAACGCTGAGAGAAGCTGTTCCTGCGGCACCTTCCGAACAATCTGACCATGCTTAATCAACAGTCCTTCTCCGTCCCCACCGGCAATTCCGATATCTGCTTCCTTTGCTTCTCCCGGTCCGTTGACTGCGCAGCCCATCACCGCAACCTTGATGGAAAGATTATCATATTCCGCAATCAATTTTTCCACTTTATCAGCCAGTCCGATCAAATCAATCTTCGTCCTTCCGCAGGTCGGACATGACACAAGTTCAATGCCATCCTTGCGCAATCCCAGTGTACGAAGAATCAGTTTTGCGGATGTGATTTCCTCCACAGGGTCTCCGGTCAATGAAACACGAATCGTATCCCCGATACCCTGTCCGAGTATCATACCAAGTCCTACTGCGGATTTGATGTTTCCGCGATACACAGTACCTGCCTCTGTTATGCCGACATGAAGCGGATATGAAGTATGCTCCACAATCAATTCATGTGCCTTTACGCACATCATGACATCCGAGCTCTTGATGCTGATTACAAGATTATCATAATCACACGCTTCAATCATGCGAACCTTGTCCATGGCGCTTTCCACAATGCCTTCCGCTGTTACACCGCCGTATTTTTCAATCAGCGGTTTCTCTAAAGAACCGGAATTGACACCGACACGAATCGGTATCTGCCGTTCCTTCGCAACTTCAACAACCTTTTTCAGATTGTCCTCTCCGCCGATATTGCCCGGATTAATCCGTATCTTATCTGCTCCGAACTCCATAGCAAGTATCGCAAGTCTGTAATCAAAATGCACATCCGCAACAATCGGAATATGAATACGCTCTTTTATTTTGCCAAACGCCTTTGCTGCCGCTTCCGTATTCGCAGTACAGCGCACAATCTGACAGCCGGCTTTCTTAAGCTCTAAAATCTGTCTGACCGTTGCTTCCACATCTTCCGTATTGGTATTTGTCATAGACTGGATTGCAATCGGGTTTCCGCCGCCAATCAGAACATCCCCGATTTTTACAACTTTAGTTGTCTCGCGGTGCGGAACACCATGCTTTGCCTCATATCGCATAACGATCCCTTCTCTCTTTCAAATTCCCTGTATGTTTAAAAAAATGCATTTTTAATATCATTAAAAAATATCACAACCATCAGCACCATCAACAGTACAAACCCAACGGCATTTACGATTGCCTCTTTTTCCTGCGGAATCCGTTTTCTTCGAATCGCCTCAATAAACAGGAACAAAAGTCTTCCTCCGTCCAATGCAGGAATCGGAAGCAGGTTCATAATACCGAGATTCACGCTCAGCAAAATGCACCAGTTCAAAAGATTCAGCAATACATTGATAACCTCTTCCTTTTTTGTAGTGCTCTCATCCTTCGCCTGTTCAATGATGTCATTCATGGCATTGCCGACACCGACCGGTCCCATGACCTCATCGCCTTTCACGCCTCCGGTCACAATCAGGCGAAGCCCTGTCACTGTCGCTTTTACCCAGTAGCGAAGCTCATATGCCGCAAATTTTAAATCGTTACCAATACCCGTGGATGCCACATAGCCGCCGCTGACACCAAGCTTGTAGTCTCCGTTTTCATTCGGCTTCGGTGTAACGACAACCTCCTCTGTCGTTCCATCTGCATGTGCAATCGTAAGAGTGACCGGCTTCGATACATCATTTGCCTGCATATATAATAAAACTTCACGGTAATTATATATTTTTTTTCCGTTAATCTCCGTAACGGTATCCCCGGCTACAATTCCCGCTTCCTCAGCCGCCGATTCTTCTACTACGTCATATATCGTAGCAGGATCACAGCCTGTATAATGAATCAAAATAATTGAGAACAGGAACGCCAGAATAAAATTAAAAATCGGACCCGCTGCAATGACAAGAATCCTCACGAGCAACGGCTTCTTGTTAAATGCATTTTCATCCTCGCTATCCTCATCCTCACCTTCCATCATGCAATAACCGCCAATCGGAAGCAGGCGAAGGGAATATTTTGTCTCCTTTTTTTTGATTGAAAATAGAGCCGGCCCCATACCGATTGAAAATTCCATAACCGAAATCTTATTCAGCTTTGCCACGATAAAATGTCCAAACTCGTGAAAAAACACAATGACGCCAAACACGAGTATGATTAGAATAATATTCATAAATGCTCCCTCTTTAAATATTCATAGACCCATCGTTCCGTCTCAAATATATCGTCCAGCGACGGATTTTGTATCGGTGTATGTTCCTGCATACATGCATCGATTATATCATATATTTGTAAAAATTTTATGTCGTGATTCAAAAACATTGCAACTGCACATTCATTTGCTGCATTGAACACGGTCGGCATGGTGCCTCCCATCCGGATGGAGCGATATGCAAATTCCAATCCGCGAAATACATCCGTATTCGGCTGCATCGTCGTAATACCGGACAGCTTCTTAAAATCAAGCCGGTCGCCCGATAGGAACCGGCGTTCCGGATAGTACAGTGCATACTGTATCGGAAGCTTCATATCCGGTGTGCCAAGCTGTGCCTTAATTGCACCATCCTCAAATTCCACCATGGAATGAATGATGCTTTGCGGCTGTACCACAACCTCGATTTGCTCCGGGCTGACAGAAAACAGCCATTTTGCCTCGATGACCTCCAAGCCCTTGTTGACGAGCGTGGCAGAATCAACCGTTATCTTTCTTCCCATAGACCAGTTCGGATGCTTCAACGCATCCTCCACCGTTACGGTTTTCAGTTCTTCCTTCGTCTTTAAACGGAACGGCCCGCCGGATGCTGTCAGCAGAATTCTTGAAATCCTGTTTTCTTCCTCTCCATGCAGACATTGAAAGATGGCAGAATGTTCGCTGTCAACCGGGAGAATCCGCACATGGTATTCATCTGCAAGACGCATAATAATATGTCCTGCCGTTACAAGCGTCTCCTTATTGGCGAGTGCAATATCCTTTCCGGCTTTGATTGCTTCCACGGTCGGACGTATGCCGATCATGCCTACAATCGCAGTTACAACAAGCTCCGCTTCCTTGCATGTTGCAACCGCAATCAAGCCGTCCATGCCTGACACAATCTCACAGTTAAAATCAGACAAGGCAGCCTTGAGCTGTTTTGCCTTGTCTTCGTTTTGTACACTCACAATCTTCGGTTTAAATTCACGCACCTGTTTTTCCAAAAGCTCTACGTTGTTCCCTGCCGCAAGAGCGACAACACGGATATCCGCATTTGCACGCACGACATCCAATGTCTGTGTACCAATGGAACCGGTAGATCCGATAATCGCTATGTTCTTCACATGAATCCTCCTAAATCACCAATCATAAATGTAAAGCAGTAATATACGATCGGAGCGGTAAATATAATACTGTCAAACCGGTCCATGATGCCTCCGTGTCCCGGTATCAGCTTTCCGTAATCCTTTATGTCATTGTTCCTCTTAATTGCCGATGCCGTCAAATCACCAATCACGGCAACCCCGGCTCCGACAGCTCCCGCAACGGCAAATATAATCGGCGCATTCTTTAATTCATATACCTTTGCATTGAAAAATATACCATAAATTCCGCCGATAACCGCAGAACCGATAATACCGCCGAGCAAGCCCTCCACGCTTTTTTTCGGGCTGAGCTTCGGAGACATCTTATGCTTACCGAATTTCACGCCGACGCAATAGGCACACGTATCATTTATCCAGGAACAGATATATACCATCACAATCAGTGCCCCGCCGTACTTCAGAATCCGAATCTGATACATAAAAGAAATCATCAGGGCAATATAGAAAAATGCCACGATCGTAACCATAGCGTCGCGATCCTTATACTTCGGATATTGAATCACATACACTGCAAGCACAAGCAGAACATAGAGTACTACCAACAGAAGCATCAAGGACTGCTGCTTCCAAAACAGCAGACAGTAATATGCAATCGTCATGCCATATGCCATAATTCCCATCGATGTCTTTTCAAGCTTGTAGACACGCAAAAGCTCATATATGCCGCCAAGTGATAACAGCAGCACAGCAACCCCCGTCACATAACCGCCGAGATATAAAATTCCGATTGTCAGCAGAGTCAGCACTGCTCCGCTCAAAAGTCGTGTTTTAAACATCTTCTACTTTCCTATTTCACTCCACCAAATCTGCGGTCCCTTCCATTATAATATCGAACTGCTTCCGTCAAAGCTTCTTTATCAAAATCCGGCCACAGCTTATCCGTAAAATAAAACTCTGTATAGGCAAGCTGCCAGATCAGGTAATTTGAAATCCGGCATTCACCGCTTGTCCGAATCAGCAAATCCGGATCCGGAAGCTCCGCTGTATCCAGATATCCTGCAATCATATCCTCTGTGACAGACTCCGGAGAGACATTTCCTGCTTTTACATCCTGCGCAAGCTTTTGGACCGCACGCCTTATCTCATCTCTGCCACCATAGTTTAACGCAATCGTAAACTCAAATTTATCAAACTTTGCCGTTTCCCGTTCCGCAATCGCAATCTTTTCAACTATGTCTGCATCCAATGCACTTCGGTCGCCAATCACGCGAATGCGCATCTCATCCTTTGACGCACGCTCCACACAGTTTTCAAGATAGCTGCGAAGCAGATTTAAAATACCTGTCACTTCCTCGACTGAGCGTTTCCAGTTTTCTGTAGAAAAGGCATATACCGTCAGATAGTGAATTCCCAAATCCGCCGCATCCCTGCATATCTGCTCGAGCACCTTTGCGCCCTGTCGATGTCCCATGTTGCGCGGAAGCAGTCGTTTTTTTGCCCAGCGTCCGTTTCCATCCATAATAATCGCAACATGCTCCGGTATGTTTAATTGTTCTCCTTCGATTGTCTTTTCCATAAATTATACAGTCATAATTTCCTTTGTCTTAGCGTCCATGATTTTATCAACCTCGGCAATATAGTTGTCGGTCATCTTCTGAACCTTGTCCTCATTTGTCTTCAATTCATCATCCGACATCTCTGCTGCCTTATTCGCCTTCTTCAATGCGTCATTGGCATCACGGCGGATGTTACGGATTGCAACCTTTGCATTCTCCGCCTTTTTCTTAACATCCTTCGCAAGTTCCTTTCTGCGATCCTCTGTCAATTCCGGAAAATTAATAATTACATTTTTTCCGTCATTGTTCGGATTAAGTCCCAAATCCGAGGTTACGATTGCCTTTTCAATCTCCTTAATCAGGCTTGATTCCCACGGAGAAATCATAAGTGTTCTCGCCTCCGGCACCGTCACATTTGCCACCTGCTGTATCGGAGTCGGTGTACCATAATATAAAACTGATATCCGGTCTAAAATATGCGGATTTGCACGTCCGGCGCGAATGGTTGTATACTCCTTCGATAAACTTTCAATCGACTTTTTCATCTTGTCCTCATACTGTGTCAGCATCTTTTTTTCCTCCATTTTCCGTTCTTAATCTGCTGTTACTGCCGTACCGGTAAAGCCTCCGGTCACCGCTTTTACAATACTGTCTTCCTCGTTTAATCCAAAGAGCATCATCGGCATCCTGTTTTCCATCGCGAGCACTGCCGCTGCTAAATCAATCACGCCGAGTTTTTTATCAACAATCTCCCGGATACTCATCGTATCATATTTTTTTGCATCCGGATTTGTCTTCGGATCACTGTCATATACACCATCAATCGCTTTTGCAGACAAAATCACATCTGCACATACTTCAATCGCCATAAGCACAGTCGCCGTATCTGTTGAAAAATACGGATGACCGGTTCCTCCTGCAAAAAATACAACATCGCCCTTTTTGAGATACGAAATTGCTTTATCCTTATTAAAAAGCTCTGTCATACTGCCACAGGCAAACGGTGTCATAATATGTGTAGAAAGACCTTCCGCACGCATCGCATCCGCAGCGTAGATACAGTTCATGATTGTTGCAAGCATACCGATCTGATCTGCCTTGACGCGGTCCATATGCTCAGAGGTTCTTCCGCGCCAGAAATTGCCGCCTCCTATCACGATGCTTACCTGGATACCCTTGTTACAAATTGCCTTTACCTGCTTTGCAACATCTGCCACAACCGCTTCATCAAATCCGGTTTTTTTATCACCTGCCAATGCCTCGCCGGAAAGTTTCAGTAAAATCCTGTCCATCTTCATTCCTGTCAATCTCCTATTTACTCAAAAAAACTATTTACATCAATTTCCGAATAACATTGTGAGCACATACCTTCTATCACTGCACCGTTGTTAATCTGAACGGATTTTGATTTTATATTTCCCATTATAACCGCGGTTGAATCAACAATCACAGGTCCCTGCACATCGATATCTCCCTTGATTGCTCCTGCAATGACTGCGGAGCCTGCATATAAATTGCCAACCACAATCGTTCCGACACCAATCTTTGCACTGTCCACGATACGCACATCGCCCTCGATTCTTGCGGCATTTGCATAAAGCTCACCGGCTTTCACATCTCCTGTAACCGTTCCGCCGATAATCAGCTTCCCGTCACAGCTGACCGAACCGTTTACAGCTCCGATTAAGTCAATGCCGCCGTCTGTCGTTAAATCTCCATTGATTGTTGTCGTCTTTGTAATATAAGTTGTATCCACGGAGAACATAGAATCTGCATCTTGTATGTTCTCTTCCTGCATTTCCACCTGATTTGTATTCACAGAAGCATCCTCCTCTTCCAAGCTGCCATCGTCAGCAGTTTCTTGTGCTATATCTTCTTCCTGCTTTGCAAGCGTATCCTCTACAGCCTTTTCTAAATCTGCTGTTGTAATCTCCGCAGCCATCGATGGTGTTTGTTTTTCCGTTTCAGGTTCTGTCTGAAGTGCATCCCCTGTGAACTCAAGCATATTTTCTTCATCCAGATCATCATACGCTTTCCACTCGTCATCTGCCTTCTCTGCTGTCTGCTCCGCTGATGTCTCCTGACTTGCTGTTTCTGTCTCTGAAGGCTGCTCTGCCTGAAGATATTCCGTCTCCGGAGCCGGCTTGATTTCCGCCTCGGTAAACGGTTCGTTTTCTCCCTGTTCCTCGTCTCCGATGATTTCTGCCTCCGGAACAGTATCAAACACTGAGGCTTCTTCTTTTGTATCCGAAGTATCCTCCGGTTCCTTGTCGACTTCCTCCGCCCGATCCGGCTTTGATGTCTCCTCCTGTTTGTCGATTCGAATCTCGTCCAAATCCTCCAGCAGATCCTCCGGTGCTACCTCCATGAGATCTCCTTCATCAAAGGTATCGACCATATCTTCATCATCGTACTCTGCACCAAGCTCATCTTTATCCGGCATCAGCTCATTGACAGCCTGTGCAAAATCGCGCTTAAAATCCTTAAAAAATCCCATGCAGTTTTCCTCCTTTTGAACATACGCTCATCCTTATATTATACACTATGCCCTTTTTTAAATCAATTCCCGGTCGCTCTTTTCTAAAATTCTTCCGTGTTCACAATCAAGATGCATGACTTCCATATGTTTGATGCGCTGGTATATCTTTTCACCGCAGCCGATTGCCGCCGGTATCCCGAACTCTGCACATCGGATTGCCATATGACTTGCCGCACCGCCGTACTTTGTCACAAATCCCGCAATACCCTTTGCAAATATCCAGTCATAGCCGGGATCCGCCTTTGTCAAAATCACAATCTTACCGGTTATATCCAGATCGTGATGCTCGTCCAGATTGATGACCGGTGCCTCCACAATCTTATTCGTTATAAAATTCGGTCTTGCATCGTCTATGTCAATCACATCAATATCCCCGACATCGAAGATTACCTCCGGCAGTACAAGATAGGAATTGACATGATACATCCTGCGCCTGTCCTCAATAATCTGGAGATAGGAATTACGGCTGTGATAGCTGAGCAGATCCTGAATCTCCAAATATGACATATCTTCTCTGGCAATCGCCATGACATCGCCGATACGGACGATGACATCCAGCATCAGACTGAGTGATTTTGTAAATTCAAACTTAAAATATTCCCGGTTCTGTGTCGCGCGCCGGATGAAGCTCATAAACTGGGAAGGCGAGCATTTCATGCCTGCTTCCTCCAATGCCTTTGAAAGCCGTGTTTCATCCAATGTCTTTGCTTCTCTCTTTTTCTTTTCATTGCCGGTCAGATTGGAGGTTCCAACGTCAAAATAGATATCGCGGTAGCTGTTGGACCGGATATTATATGTTCCGAGACGCAAATGTCCGTATAGATGATTGAATTCTTCCCGGCTCATCTTTCCATGGCTGTACAAATCAAAATCGCGTTCAAACTCCGATGCAACTGTCGGTATTCCGAGCATAAAGTCATCCATTTCCTGCTTTGTAAAATAGCCCTTTTCCACAAGTGTCCGGCAAAAGCTCCGCGCCATAAATGCGCAGCGTGCCTGCCTTGTAAACTGCGGCGTTCCGTGACCCTTGATGGATGTGAGCAATTGGTCAATATATTTGTAAAGCTTCATGATATTTGTCTCGGCAAGCGGTGCATTGGCACGAAGCTCATGCCGAAGCTTCGTCATCTGTTCCAGAGAGCGGAGATCCTCCTCGCAGATCTCATCATAATGCATCAGTGTCTGCTCCGCAATATCAAACAATGCGTTATGAAGCTGCCATATCTCCGTACTTGTAAATCCGTGATTCACCAATTCCCGCAGGCGGTCATCTGTCGTGAAATCGTATGTATTAAAAATAATTTCAAATTCAATCTTATCATGCGCGGTCTTATCGGCTCTCAGCTTTTCCTCATAATATTGGTACAGACGATAGCACAAATCATCCGGAAGTCCAGCCGGTGTCAGTCCCTCAAAAGCATAATTGACTGATATGTACGGCTTGTTGCCAAGCTTCTGCATCAATTCGTTTCGAACCGGCTGATAACCAATCGGCTGTAACCCCGCCGACCAGATATGTGCCGTAATCAATTCCCGGTAAAGGGAATAATCGAGCGGTCTCGGATTGCTGCCGATAATCTCCGCCGGATTCCAAAATGCCATATCAGACAAAATATGGAATTTGTCCAGATACATACATTTTGCAAGTGCCTTCGTATCCTTAAATTCCCGGTCTGTCATCGGTGCGATAATTTGGAGTGCCGCCGCAAGCGGGCGCACCTGAAAAATCACGATTGTTCCGTCATCCAGTATTGCAAACTCGATATCGAGTGCCGGTACATCTTCATAGATTTTTTCTATCTCCTTGACAGCTGTCAGGAGCCGCCAGAAATCATAATCGAGAAATTCTCTGGATACATTTTTGGCTATCCACTTTGTTCTTCCGCCCTCCCCGCTTGTCACGGAATCCGTACTGCCATTATCATCGTATGTAACCATATAATACGGACGGTTATATATGATATCGCGTGTGAAAACGACTCCCGAAAGCTTGACAGCCCCGGTCTGCTTTTGCACAAGCACCTGCTCGTGTTCCCTTGCAAGATATGACTTTTCCTCCTCCGTTATATCTCCATCAACATACGATGCAAAAACATCGGATATGGCAGTTCTTACCGCGTCGCCGTCTGAGGAAGCGACATCTAATACACTCTTAAAATGTCCGGCATTGCTCGTCTGCATATTGTCTTCACTTTTAGAGGAGCTTCTGCACACGATTTTCTCATCCGGAAACTGTTCCTGTATTTCACGGACAACCTTGTCCGGTTCTTCATAAAAACGGTCTGCATATACAATGTATATATCTTCGATATAGGATTTTTTTACAAGTCCACGAAGGTCTGACAACGTATTCGCCTTTGTGGATATTACATACTCCTTCATTTTTTCCTCCTGCCAATCACATACATCCTATAATATAAAACGCTTTATCACTTCTACGATTCCGTCCTCATCACATGATGCCGTCACATAATCGGCCGCTTCCTTCACGACATCCTGCGCATTGCCCATGGCAACACCGATTCCGGCATATTCCACCATTGTCCTGTCATTGAAGCCGTCTCCACAGCATATACACTGCTCCCGCTTCATGCCGAGTACATCAAGCAGACGGGCAACCGACTCCGCCTTATCAACACCTTTTGTTGTAATCTCGATAAAATACGGCTCCGAACGAAATACATTCAACTCCGGGGACAGCATATCCCGAAGCTCTTTTTCATAAACCTCCGCCTGCTCCGGCTCCGCTGTCATAAGGCACTTTGGCATATCAAAATCAACATAGCCGCAAAAATCATCCACCTTGCATATTTCCATATTATTCAGTCTTGCCTCAAATTCCATATATCCATCGGTATCGGTTCCTGTCACAACCCTGTTTCCATCATAGGTCACCATGCCGATTTTACGTTTTTTTGCAAAGTCATATAATACCTTTGCATAACGATTCGGAATCGTCTTTTGATATACAACCCGCCCGGCTGCACATTCTATCACCATTCCTCCGTTAAATGAAAGCACATATCCGCCATATTTTTCAAGGGACAGCGCATCTATATATTGTTTCATGCCGGGATACGGGCGACCGGATGCAAGTGCCACAATATGCCCCTGCTCCTGAATCATCCTCAAATATTTTAATGTCTCCGGCGTAATTTCCTTTTTTGAATTTACGAGTGTTCCGTCAATATCCAATATAATAATCTTCTTGTCTGTCATGTTAATACCTCTTCCGGTCTATTTATTATAATGTCATGCCGACCAACGGTTCCGTTTAACCACACTATTTATATTTTACCATTTTAAAAGACATCTGAAAAGAATTATGTTACAATATTTTCATGGAAATTATCATTCATGTTGAAAAAAAGAAATTGGATACTGATTATATGCTGGCAATCGCCGAATATACAAAACGCCTCTCACCGTTTTGCAAGTTAAGGCTTTCCGTCTGTAAGGATTTTTCAAAGCTTTTCATACAGCCGGGCTCTGTAGTTTTTTCCGTCGTGCCGGGCAGCCATACCTTTTCTTCCGAGAGTTTTGCCGAGATGGTGGAACAGGAGGCTCTGTCCGGACATTCGCGTCTGGAATTTGTCATCGGAAAGCTTCCGGATGCAGCTGCATTTACTTATCGGGAATTTTCACTGTCCAGGCTTTCCATGTCGTGTGATTTAACAGCGGTTGTTCTTTCCGAACAGCTTTACCGCGCTTATACAATCTTAAATCATATCACCTATCACAAATAGCCTGCGCGAGTACTTCGAGCAGCATGACACGCATGAGCTGATGCGGAAACGTCATATCGGAAAAGCTCATCTTCTCATCTGCACGCTGTATGACCGCATCGTCAAGTCCGAGAGAACCACCTATGATATAGCATACAGACGCTTTTCCCTTTCTTTCCGCTTTTTCTGTATACATGTTTATCGTTTTATCATCCGCCTTTTTTCCGTCGATGCAGAGTGCCACAACATAATCCGAGCCGGAAATACATTCCAGTATTTTTCTGCCTTCGATCTCCTTGACCTTTTGCATCGCAGCAGTGCCTGCCTGCTTTGGAATACTCTCATCCTTTAGACAGACAAGCCGGATCGGCATTCTTTTTTGAATTTGCTTTAGAAAGGCTTCGATTTTGTATTGAAAATAGGTTTCTTTCACGGAACCAACCACGATCATCTTTAATTCCACTTAACTTTACTCCCGCTCTTTGTTACTATTTTTAACATTTTACACAAACTTTTTAGTTTTGACATAATTTGTTCATATTTATAGATTATATTATAACCATAGTTTTTTCATAAATCCTCTCTTTTTAAGATACCAAAAGAAAATGCCGGTTTGCTCCCGGCATTTTTTTATGTTATGAAACATTTCTGTTTTTGACATCTTCAAATTCCTGTACAATCTCATCGCTTACCTTCGGTGTCAGAAGTGATACAACGACAATCACAAGGAGGCTCACTGCAAAGCCAATCAGCAGAGAATAGATGCCTGTATAGGTTCCAAGCGTCACACGCTCTCCATCTACTGTAATAAACTTGATGTAATCCCAGATAATAACCGTCAATCCACCACTGATCATACCGGATGCAATGCCCGGCAGATTCGCCCGCTTCCAATAAAGCGACATCAAAATGGCAGGCCCGAATGCGCTTCCAAGTCCCGCCCATGCATCACTTACAAGGAGCATGATGGAGGAATCCGGATTCCACGCGATAAGGAATGCAAGAATTGCGATAATCAGTACCGTCACTCTCGCAATAATAAGCATCGCTTTATCACTCAGCTTTTTGAAGAATACGCCCTTGAACAAATCGTTTGCCACAGCCGAGGACGATACAAGCAGCTGAGAATCGGCTGTTGACATAATGGCAGCAAGTATTCCGCACAAAAGCAGGCCGCCGATAAACGGTAAGCTGAAGTCACTCATGAACAGCTTCTTTATCATTTCAATATAGACATTTTCATACTGTGCGCCTTTGTTTGAGAGCACCATCGGATACAAATATGCCCTTCCGATGACACCGATCACGCATGCAAGCACGAGTGATAAAAGCACCCATACGATTGCCACTTTTCTTGATTTGGAAAGCTCCTTTTCATCACGGACTGCCATAAAACGGACAAGTATGTGCGGCATACCGCAATATCCAAGTCCCCATGCAAGCTGGGAGGCAATGCTGATACCCGAAATCGGTTTTCCGTTTTCCATAAATATGTTCAAATAATCCTTTGCGTCTACTTCCAAGCCTGAATTCACCAGATTCGGCACAATATTTCCGGTGCCGAGGAACAAAACAGCGACAAGCGGCACTGCAATAATGCCGACAAGCATCATCAAGCCCTGCACGAAATCCGTCGTACACACAGCCAGAAAACCGCCTAAAAATGTATAAATCAAAATAACAACTGCTCCGACCGCAAGTGCCTTGTGATAATCCATATTTGCAACAGAGGCGAACAGCTTTCCTCCGGCAGAAAATGCAGATGCTGCATACACCAGGAAGAATATGACGATGATAACAGCCGAAATTGCTTTTAATATCTGCCTTTGGTCGCGGAACCGGTTACTTAAGTATTCCGGTATCGTCATAGCGTTGCCCGCCTTAATCGTATAGCGGCGCAGACGTCCGGCAATAATCGTCCAGTTCAAAATCGTTCCGATCAAAAGTCCGATTGCAATCCATGCCTGGTTCGCACCGAATGCATAAATACAGCCCGGAAGCCCCATCAGAAGCCACCCGCTCATATCGGAAGCCTGTGCAGAAAGTCCTGCCACAAAGCCGCCCAGATTTCTTCCTCCTAAAAAATAATCATCTGCACTTTTGTTTTTTCTTGCACTGACAATACCGATAATCAGCATCAACGCAATATAAAACACAAACGCAAGCATAACCCATGTTGACATTTAATCTTTGGTCTCCATAATATACAGGCACCCATCTCCTATTGTTATGTGACCTTCCTCCTCTCTCAGTTCATTACTGATGCCTCTTGTCTCTCCCTTCTGTATCGACAGATGGCTGACATCGTATTTGAAGCCTTTCAGGGTAATATCCCGCACACACTCCGTGGCAGGAAGCAGCGATACAAACGGTCCGTACATATTATCTCTATGCAGGATTGTCCCATGCTGTATCAATGTAATGCGATTGTGCATGTCTATAATTTCTGCATGCACGCCCGCCTTCAAACATACAAAAAGCAATTCCAGATTTGCAAGTGTATGATCGATTCTTGTTCCGGTTGCCCCAATCATAATAATATCGGAAGCCCCTCGCTTTATCGCCTCTGCGACCGCAACATGTGTATCGGTATAATCCTTTTCCGGCTGGAGCACGATACATCTATCACGCACAATGGCATCAGGGCTTGTCACGTATTTCGCTCTGATGCCATTGCTTGCAGAATCAAAATCTCCAATCACGAGGTTCGGTTTTATGTTCAATTGTTCCAATATGTCAAGTCCCTTATCAACACCGATGATAAAGCATTTCCCGATGTGCTGCAGCACTGTCTGCAGCAATTCAGGCTCTGTCGTTCCACCGGTTACAATCAGACAAGTTTCTGTTATGTTCTTCATGTTATTCTCACGGATTTAATTTCTGCAAAAATGCTTCTATATTTGCCTTTTTGTCGCCCTTGAAAATGGCTGAGCCTGCAACAACGACATTTGCTCCCGCATCCAAAGCAGCCTGCACATTATCAATCGTAATACCGCCATCGACCTGAATCCAAAGCTCCGGATTCTTCTCATCAGCAAGTGCCTTTACTTCACGAAGCTTCTGCAGAGCAATCGGCATAAATTTCTGTCCGCCGAAGCCCGGATTGACGCTCATAATCAGCACCATGTCAACCTGATTGATATAGTAATCAAGCCACAAAACCGGTGTTTCAGGATTGACCGCAATCCCAACCTTCATGCCGGCAGCCTTAATTGTATCTATCGTATCCTGCAGATTTTTGCAGGCTTCATAATGTACCGTCAGCATATCCGCACCTGCATCCGCAAATGCGTCCACATATCGAATCGGCTCCTCAATCATAAGATGTACATCAAAAAAACTCTCTGTTACTTTTCGTATACATTTGATAACCGGAGGTCCGAATGTAATATTCCTGACAAAGCTTCCATCCATAACGTCCAGATGGAACCATGTTACACCGGCTTCATCCAATATTTTTGCGTTTCGCTCAATGTGGTTAAAGTCAATTGACAACAATGAAGGTGAAAGAATATTCATGTCCTACCATCTCCTTTTATTTTTTAATTCCTCATAAAGCTGCGTATAATTGTTGTAACGCAGCTCGGAAATCTCCCCATTTTCTACCGCTTCCTTGACGAGGCAGTCCGGTTCATGTATGTGAACGCAGCCGTTAAATCTGCATTTCCCGTTATAGCGTTCAAATTCCCGAAAGTAATGTTTCAGTTCATCCGCTTCCAGATTTTCTATATACAGGGAACTAAATCCCGGTGTATCCATAATATAAGTATCTTCCTCAATGTAAATCAACTCAGAATGTCTCGTCGTATGCTTTCCGCGGCGAATCTTCTCGCTGATTACACCGGTCTGCACAGCGATATCTGGGTGGAGTGCGTTTAACATAGAGGACTTTCCGACCCCGGACGGTCCTGCGAATACGCTTGTCCTTCCGCGAATTGCCTCGCGAAACTCCGGGATTCCCTCCCCTTTATTCGCAACCGTCAAAAACACCTTGTATCCGGCACGCATATAGGTATCGCGAACCGCCTGTGCCGACATTTCATCCACGAGATCCGCTTTGTTCAGACAAATGAGTGTCTCTACATCCTGCTGCTCCATCATAATCAAAAAGCGGTCCAAAAGGTTGTAGTTTGGTTTTGGATCCGCTAAGGCAAACAAAATCACCGCCTGGTCAACATTGACAACGGCGGGCCGAATCAATTTGTTTTTTCTCGGACAGATGGAAACGATATTTCCGGTCTTGTTCTTCTCGCTGATAACCTCGATTTCCACGTCGTCCCCAACCGCAAGCTTCATGTTCTGATTGCGGAATATGCCCTTTGCCTTACACTCCAATATTTCGTTATTCATATCATGTGGGTGGACATAGTAAAATCCACCCACACCTTTGATTACTTTTCCACGCATAAACTGCCTATATAGTTACTCCTGTGTATAGGAGACATTCGGTGCCGGCACACTAAACGATGCCGTAACATCAGCGCCACTGTCCAAAATTATAAAGCTTGCGCTTCCGCCCTGCGACGAAAGTCCCGGAACAGATGCCGTGACATTATAGGAATTGCCCGATGTCACCGTAACGTCCTGCGCATAGACCGTGTTTCCGCTAAAAACTACCTGTACGGTAACCGCATGACCATCAAGCTCCGCATTGTTACATGTAATTGTTCCCGATATATCTGCACGATATGTGACTACTTGTTCCTCCGGTCCGTCGCTAATCACAAAATCAACCGCTGTTCCTTCCATCACAGATGTACTTCTCGCCGGATTCTGGCTGATAACCATACCTGCTGCTACGGTATCGCTGTGCTCGTGCGATACATTACCCGCGGACAGCTTCTTGCTTGTCAGGGAATCTCTCGCCTGCGCTTCCGTAAGTCCGCTCAGATTCGGAACCTCGACTTCTTTTTTCTCGGAACCGTTGCTGACGGTCACAACAATCTTGCTTCCCTTCGGCGCCTTTGTATTTCCTGCCGGTTCTGTTTTGATAACCTTATCCTTTTCTACATCCTCACTGTATTCAAACGCATGAGAAACCTCAAAGCCTGCCTCTGTCAATATCGTGACAGCCTGTGCATCCTCATATCCATTCACTTCCGGCACATCTACTTCCTCCGCACCGGCGCTGACCTTTATGGTAATCTCCTGATCCGCAGGAATCGTCTCACCTTCCTTTACACTCTGTTCAAAGACATAGCCTTCCTGTGTTTCTTCATCTTCCTCATGCTCCACCTTTACGTTTGTAAAGCCCTTTTCATCCAAAAGCTTCAAGGCTGCCTCCTCAGAGTAGCCGACTACCTGAATCATTGCAATGCTCTCGACTTCTTCTGAACTAATCTTTGACTCCGTGGTCTTCTTACCGGAACCAAACTTAAACCAGCCAAGCACATTTCCGAGTACAAGAATGATAATCAATGCAATCACAACCGCTGTTGCAACACCCGCAATCGTAACTGCTTTTCGGATGCCCGGATCGATGCCGTCATCATCCTCATCCTCCTCATCGACTGTATCATCCTCGTCGTAATCCTGAACCTTCTTTAAATTTCCACGCTTTGGCTGTGGCTGTTCTTCCTCATAGTCATCCCATTCGTCATCCTCCTGCAACAGCTCATTGATTCTTCCGCTGTTCACCTGTGGTGTCGAATTATAGCCGATTGGCCGGATTTCTCCCATCTCCTCCGGAACCGGTGGGTTTGCATAGAAGCTCTGGCTGTACAGGTCACGCCCTGCACTTCCCTCACGAATCGCCTGTACATCCTCCTTCGTCCACTCCTGCGTCGGACTGTTTGTAATCGAAGTCGGTGCCACAACGATATCTATATTCGGGTTGTTCTGTACACGCTTCAAATCTGCAATCATTGCACTTGCCGTCAGATATCTGCGCTCCGGTTTTTTCTGTGCTGCCTTTAATATAATCTTCTCAAAGCTGGAATAAATATCCGGATAATACTGTCTCGGCGGTATCATCTCATTCTGAATATGCATCAGTGCAACTGATACATTGTTATCCCCTTCAAACGGAACTCTTCCGGTTACCATCTCATACATCGTGATACCGAGTGAATAGATATCACTTCGCTCATCACTATATCCGCCTCTTGCCTGCTCCGGAGATATATAGTGTACACTTCCCATAGCACCGGATGTCAGCGTATTACTGCTCGCTGCCTTTGCAATACCAAAATCCGTAACTTTTATATTTCCGTTTTTTGACACAATAATATTCTGCGGCTTGATATCACGGTGTATAATATGATTTTCATGTGCCGCCTCAAGTCCGGAGGCTATCTGAATGGAAAAATCAATCGCCTTATCCATCGGCAATCTTCCGTTTTGCTCAATATACTGTTTCAAGGTGATGCCTTCGACAAGCTCCATCACGATGCAGTAAATTCCCTCGTCGTCTACAACATCATATACATTTACAATGTTCGGATGTGTCAGTCCTGCCGATGCCTGCGCCTCAATGCGGAATTTTGTAACAAAATTTTTATCATTGCTGAATTCCGGCTTCAACACCTTGATTGCAACATTACGATTCAAGCGATGGTCTCTTGCCTTATATACAATCGACATTCCTCCTGCGCCGACTACATCTAATATCTCATATCTATCACACAATATCATCCCTGGTTTTAACATGATTTCAACCCTTTCTGCTATATTCGTTTTCTAATTGATTTTCAGACAGCCGATATGATTACAACCGATATATTGTCGGAACCGCCATAATAATTCGCGCGGTCAACAAGTTCCTGTGCAATCTGATCGATATTATTGCTCTCTGCCATAATATCTCTTATTTCGTCGTCCTCAACCATATTGGATAAACCATCTGAGCATAACAGATATTTCTCTTCTGCATTTATCTCTATCTCAAAAAAGTCCGGCATAACTTCATCCTTGGAGCCCATCGCTTTTGTAATAATGTTCTTCTCCGGATGATTCCTTCCCTTTTTACGTTCCAGCTCGCCTTTGCGAATCAGTTCTTCTACCAGAGAATGATCCATGGTTATCTGCCGTATCTCTCCGCCAACCGCATACAAGCGGCTGTCACCTACATTCGCAACAAATAATTTTCCGTCCTGTGCAACCGCGACAACCATCGTTGTTCCCATACCATTTAAATCCGGATCTGCACATGCTGCCTTGTATATCTCATTATTCACATATAACATCGCTCGTTTTAACAGAGCGATCGGATTCTCGATCGTCGAATTTTTCACAAAATCCACTGTAATATCAATCGCCATCCTCGATGCCCTGTCTCCGGCTCTGTGCCCACCCATTCCGTCTGCTACAATATACAGATTCGGAAGTGGTCCCACCGGGGAATCACTGAAAAATATGCTGTCCTGATTGCTATTACGTTTTATACCAGTATCCGTTCTTCCACTAGAATGCATGGGAATCCTCCTGATGATGAAACGCATATCTCCTTCGTAACTGACCACAGGCAGCATCAATATCACTGCCCATACTCTTTCTTAGTGTACCATTTATATGATTTTTTTCAAGAGTTAATTTAAATTTTGTGACTGAGTCCTGTTCGCTCTGCTCGAAATCACGTTCCTCAACCGGATTCACGGGAATCAGATTGACATGGCAATTCATGCCCGAAAGCAGCCTTGCCAGTTTTTCCGCCTGTGCAGGCGAATCATTTTTTCCTTTTACCAGACTATACTCAAATGTCACACGCCGTCCGGTCTTTTCAAAATAATGCTGACATGCCGCAAGCGTCTCTGAAAGTGTATATTCATATGCTATCGGCATCAGTTCTTTTCTCTCCTCGTCTGTCGGTGCATGCAGGGAAAGTGCAAATGTAATCGGAAGATTTTCATTCGCAAGATCATAGATGCGCGGTACAATGCCGCAGCTTGAAACCGTGATATTCCTCGCACTCAGGTTATATCCGTTCTCATCCGTAATAAGCCGTATAAACCGAATCAGATTATCATAATTATCAAGCGGCTCCCCCGTTCCCATCACCACAATATGGCTGATACGTTCTCCGACAAGCCGCGTGACTGCATATACTTGTTCGAGCATCTCCGATGCTTCTAAATTTCGGATAAGACCTCCAATGGTGGATGCGCAGAACCGACAGCCCATCCGGCAGCCTGCCTGTGAAGAAATGCAGACGGAATTGCCATAATTGTGCCGCATGAACACGGTCTCAATCATCTGTCCGTCATGCAGGCAGAACAAGAATTTAATCGTTCCGTCCTTCTTAGACTGTAAGCGTGTTTTCTCCTCGATATGCGGATATCCTTCTGCATTTATTTCCTCCCGCAGTGCTTTCGGAAGATTCGTCATCGCCTCCGTTGTCTCCGCAAGCTTTTGATGCATCCACTGAAAGAGCTGTTTTACACGGAATGCCGGCTGTCCCTTTTCCTTCATCCACTGTTCTATTTCCGGAATGTACATTGATTTTATATCCATAACAATCTGTATTATCCTTTTCTGCCTTTTATTCCATCCTTTTCATCACGGCATAATAAAATCCATCACATTTATCAACGCCCTGTATAAACTGACGGCTCTCTTTCAGTGAAAATGCCGGATGCTCTGCCAAAAACCAATCCGTCTGCCGTTCATTTTCATCCGGATTGATCGTGCATGTACTGTAAAGCAAAATTCCGCCGGGCTTTACATAGTTGCTGACAACGTCCAAAATCTGTCTTTGTATGCTTATCAGTTCCTGAAGCTGCGGCTTCGTGACACGGTATTTGATATCATTTTTTCTTCCCAATATGCCAAGCCCGGAACATGGCAAATCCGCAATTACCACATCCGCGGCTTCTGCATATTTCTCCTCAAACTTTGCTGCATCATGGCGGCGTATCTCCACATTATCAAGGTGCAGGCGTTCCACATTCTCAGCAATCGTATCAAGCTTTTCCTGTGCAATATCCATGGAAAGCACATGTCCATCGCTTCCTGCATAACCGGCTGCCGCAGTTGTCTTTCCGCCCGGTGCCGCGCACACATCCATCACAAAATCGCCCTGCCTGATAGCTGCTGCCCGAACCGCAGCCATGGAGCTTTCATCCTGAACCGTAAAATACCCCTGACGGTAACCCGGTATCTTATGAATGAAATCATAGCCGGATATCAGATAGGCATCCGTGTCGTAATATCCCTTTTGCACATCGATACCCGCCTGCTTCAGCATATCCAGATACTGTTCCTCCGTATCTCCGTTTTCTTCAATACACCTGTGATTGAGCCGGATGCTTGTCCTTCGCTCCTCAAAGGAGGCTTTTAAAATCATGTCCGCCTTTTCCCCGTAATCGGATAGGAGCTTTTCCACAAGCCACTGTGGCATGGAATACACGACCGACCTCGCTTCGACCGGGTCTGCCTGCATATCCGGATACGCGATTTTGTCTTTATTTCTTGCAATGGTGCGCAATACCCCATTTACAAATCCTGACAAACCGGAAAATCCGTGTTTTTTTGCAAGCTTCACACACTCATTGCAGGCTGCCGAATCCGGCACACTGTCCATATATAAAATCTGATAGCAGCCCATACGAAGAAGACATGCAATCATAGGTTTACACTTCTCAATCTTTGTTTTTGAAAACTGATTGATCACATAGTCAAGCTGAATACGATATTCAATTACACCCTCTGCCAGTCTCGTCAAAAAGGCGCGCTCCGCCTTATCCGAAAACTGATTCTTTTTCAGCGCTGTCCCAAGTGCCTGACTGGAAAATGTGTGATTACATTCCACATCCAGCAACACGGAAAGCGCCACGTCTCTTGTATCCATTATCCTACCTTCATACCGGCTTCTAATTTATTTCCATTCAAATAGGAAGCGGCATCCATCGCCTTCTTCCCCTCCGGCTGTAATTCACGAATCAAAAGTGCGTCTATTCCACAGGCTATCACGAAATATTTCTTTGTAACTTCCAGTATTTCGCCCGGTGCAAAGTTAAGCGTTTTCTGTGCTTTTACCTGCACAAGCTGTCTATAGTCCGCATCCGTCTTTTTTATTTCTGCTTTATATATTTTTACCGTTTTTCCATCAATCATCGTATATGCACACGGCCACGGGATAAGCCCCCGGATAAGCCGTTCCAAGACCTCCGCCGGCTTTGAAAAATCCAGTTGTCCCATCTCCTTATTCAACATAGATGCATAACAGCTTTCCGCATCCTTCTGCTTTGTCCTCGTTGCCGTTTTATTCCAAAGTGCATCCAGTGTTTTTAAGATTAAGTCTGCGCCTGCCGCTGCCAGCTTATCGGTCAGCGTCTTTCCGGTATCTTCCGGTTTTATTTCCACTTCTGTTTTATCAATGATATCTCCGGTATCAAGTCCCTTTTCCATATACATGGTCGTGACGCCGGTCACTGTCTCCCCATCAATAATCGCACGTTCAATCGGTGCTGCCCCGCGGTATTTCGGAAGCAGGGATGCATGGATATTGATACAGCCGTACGGCGCAATCGAAAGTATGCTCTCTGGCAGAATCTGGCCGTATGCCGCCACTACAATCACATCCGGTTTATATTCCCGAAGCACCTGAACCATATGTTCCTCTCTGATTTTTTCCGGCTGGTACACCGGAATATCATATTCAAGTGCCCTTACCTTTACCGGTGTCGGAACTAATTTTTTACTCCGTCCCTGCGGCTTATCCGGCTGTGTCACAACCGCCAAAACGTCATGTCCTGCGTTTACAATGGACTCGAGCGCATATACCGCAAATTCCGGTGTTCCCATATAGATAACCTTCATGTACATCCTCCTGTTTATCGAAACATTATGCTTCCAGATCCACCGGTTCTACCTTATAGAGTCCATCCTCTACCTTATCCTTATATAAGATGCCGTCCAGATGGTCGAGCTCGTGGCAGATTGCGCGCGCAAGCAGCCCCTCCGCCTCGATTGTATAGCTTTCCATCGCCTCGTTTTGTGCCTTACAGATGACATGATTCGGGCGCGTCACGGTTCCCTGTAATCCCGGCAGGCTCAGACAGCCCTCTTCTCCGGTCTGCTCGCCATCCGACTCGATAATCTCCGGATTAATCAGTGTGTATGCATTGTCATCTCCGATATCGATGACTACAACGCGTTTTAAGATTCCGACCTGCGGTGCGGCAAGCCCGACTCCATTTGCTTCATACATCGTTTCATACATATCCTCAATCAAAGTCTGTATTCTCGGTGTCATCTTTTCAATCGGCTTACATACCTTTCTTAAAATGTCATCCCCATCATGTCGTATTTTTCGAATTGCCATAATAACCTCCATCTTTCTTGTTTAATTGATTGTCATCGGGTTGATATCCGTGCTCACGGTAATATCCTCACATGCATATGCATCTATCACATCACGCAAGGTATAAATTGCTCCGAGTCCCTGTGATTTTACATACAGTACATATCGATATTCCTCGTTAATCTTTCCGATTATTGCCTCGCTCGGTCCGATAATTCTTGTCTTTTCGAAATGCATTGCGGACACCTTTTCCAAAAGCTTCCCGCGCAGTTCATCGGCATACTTTTCTGCCGCTTCCTTTTCCCGTCCGGTTATCAGAATCTGCATCATATCATAAACCGGCGGATAACGAAGCATACGCCTGTATGTCATCTCCATCTCGTAAAAGCTTTTATAATCCTGCTTTGCCGCTGCAGCAACAGCATAATGCTCCGGCTGATATGTCTGTATAATGACCGTTCCCTTTTTCTCTCCGCGTCCGGCACGTCCGGCTGCCTGTGTCAGAAGGTCAAAGGTTCTTTCTCCCGCGCGATAATCATTTGCAAACAGGGATAAATCCGCAAGTATCACACCAACCAGCGTCACGTTACTGTAATCATGCCCCTTGACAATCATCTGTGTGCCAATCAGCATATCTGCCTTTCCCTCAGAAAACTGTTTTAAAATCCGGGCTCCTGCCCCTTTTCGTTCCGTTGTATCCCGGTCCATCCGAAGTGTTCGGATATTCGGAAACAGTCTGTGTATCTCCTGTTCCACTTTCTCTGTGCCTGTGCCAAAGCCAGCTATCATGCGGGACCTGCAGGAAGGGCATGTATCCGGCATCGTTCTTGCATATCCACAATAATGACATACAAGCTGCCGCTCCGGAATCGCACTTTGCTTGTGATAAGTCAGTGCCACATCACATTTCGGACACCGCACAACTTCTCCGCACGCCCTGCATGAAACAAAGCTGTTAAATCCTCTCCTGTTCATAAAGAGCATCATCTGCTCCTTTTTTTCAAGCCGTTCTGCAATTTCTTCATATAATTTCCGGCTGATAATACTTCGATTACCTAGCCGCAGTTCCTCCCGCAAATCCACAACCTCGCTGTCCGGCAGGCAGCTTCCGTCCGGTCTTTCCATAAGCTCCCACAAACGATAACATCCATCCTCCGCTTTTGCATAGCTCTCAATGCTCGGCGTAGCAGACCCTAAGATGACGCTTGCCCCTTCAAGCTCTGCACGCTTTAATGCCACATCTCTTGCATGATACTTCGGAGCCTGTTCGCTCTTAAACGCCGAATCGTGTTCCTCATCCATAACAATCAGCTTTAGATTTGTACACGGTGTAAACAGTGCTGAGCGGGGACCAATCACAACATCGACCTCCTGTTCTTTCGCCTTACGGAACTGTTCGTATTTTTCTCCCTTGCTCTGTTTTGAATTTACAAAGGCAACACGCGCCCCAAAATGCTCTCTGAATCGCGCGACCGTCTGAAAGGTAAGAGAAATCTCCGGTATCAGGATAATCGCCTGCCCGCCGTCCTTTATGATTTCTTTGATGCAGTGTATATACACTTCCGTCTTTCCGCTTCCTGTGATGCCATGCAGAAGGTATGTATTACATGTTCCTGCGTGATAATCACGGACAAATTCATCTACAAGCTGCTGCTGTGTCTGATTTAATCGAATCGGCTGTTCTCTATGGAGTGAAAGCTCTTCTTCCTCCACTCTCTGTGCCGTCTTTCGAACTGTCTGCTTAACCGGCATAACTGTCTGGAGTGCCTGATTCATGGTTGTTCCATATGTCCCCCGCATCCATGCCGCAAGCTGAATCAATTTTCCTTCTATCTGCAGGCCCTTCTTGGGTATATCCAAAATCTCTTTGATTCGTTCTTTATCATAGGACGGTGTCTCAGAAATTCCAATCACATAGCCGTGTCTTGTTGCATTGTGCGTACCAAACGGCACCGTCACAAGACTTCCTATTTGCACACGATCAAGCAATACCTCCGGAATCTGATACTGAAATACCCGGTCTATGGCACTATGCGAAATATCGATTATTATATCCGCATATTTTTGTGACATCCTCTTCCTCCAAAATCTCACGAATCAAATCCCGTTCATCCATATGGTGTTTCACTCCATGGATTTCCTGATAATCCTCGTGTCCTTTTCCTGCCAGTACGATGACATCCCCTTCTTTTCCATGCATAATTGCATAGCGGATTGCTTCCTTTCGATCCGGAATCTCAACAAATGCACCATCTGTCTTTTCCATTCCTGTCCGGATATCATCTATAATTGCCTGCGGTTCTTCATCCCGCGGATTGTCACTCGTAATAATCGTAAAATCCGCCATATTTCCCGCGACCTCTCCCATCTCAAAGCGTCTGTCACGGGAGCGGTTTCCTCCGCATCCAAACAGACAGACAAGTCGTTTCGGATTGTATGCGCGAAGTGCCGTAAGCAGGCTTTCAAGCGCCATCGCATTATGTGCGTAATCAATCATGATTGTAAACGCTGTCGATATCGGTATCATCTCCACACGTCCGCGCACCTTTACCTGTTTTAATATGCCTGCGATATCCGAAAGCTCCACCTGCAATAAATCTGCAACCGCAACTGCCGCAAGTGAATTGTGAACCGAAAATTCGCCCGGCAGATCCACAATCATCTTTCCGGTTTTCTTTCCACTCAAATCATATTGTATGCCAAGCACGCCATGCTCGGAATACAGTGTAACATTATCTGCCTTATAATCAGCCGACGCATGCATACCATATGTCACAATCCGACAGTCTGCATGCTCCTCCATATAAGCAGCATGTGTATCATCAGCATTGAAAATTCCGACCTTGCAAAGTGAGAAAAGCTTTGCCTTCCAGTCCCGATATTCCTCAAAGGAGGCATGTTCATTCGGTCCGATATGATCCTTTGAAAGATTTGTAAAGATACCATAATCAAAATCCACGCCTGCCACACGGTCCAGCATCAATCCCTGAGAAGAAACCTCCATCACGACCGCTGTCAGTCCATGGTCAACCATATCCCGCAGATATTTATGAAGTCGTATTGATTCCGGTGTAGTATTTTGTGCATGAATGCTCTGCTTTCCGTCCAGAATCTCAATCGTGCCGACCAAGCCGGTTTTTATGCCAGCGCTCTCCAGCATTTCCCGTATCATATATGTGGTTGTCGTCTTTCCCTTTGTACCGGTCAGACCGATTACCGTAAGCTTCCTCGACGGATGCTCATAAAATGCCGAGCTTACCATTCCCATCGCATATCTGGTGCTTTTCACCTTGATAACCGTCACGGTCTCAGGAACATCCACGTCCCTTTCTACCAAAAGAGCCGCCGCTCCCTTTTCTGCCACATCTCCTGCATATTTATGGCCGTCCGATACAGCGCCTGTGATACAGAAAAACAGGTTTCCCGGCTCAACCTTTCTTGAATCATTTTGTATTCCTGTAATCTCAACATCTGTATTTCCTTGCAATACCTCGTATTGAAGTTCCTCCAATAATTGCGATAATTTCATAAGATTACCTCCAAGCAAATAGGGCTACAGTTCTTCTGTAGCCCTCCATCTTCCCTTATTCGTCGTCACTTACGATTTTTACTTTGCCGCTATACAGCTCTGCCACAGCAGTGGAAAGCGGTTTACCGCTTGCTGAATTTACCAACGGCTCTGCACCGTCAATAATCTGTCTTGCCCTTTTTGACGTCGCCATCACGACGGAATACCGACTCTGTACAACCGGCTGTTCACCCGGTTCAACCTCGCTGTTAATCACTTCCATTAATTCTGTGTAAGATGGATGTATCATGTTCTATCTCCCTTCCTATAAAGCCTTCAGCTCATTTTGAATTGTTTCTATAAATTCCATATTGTTCTCACGCAGACATTTTCTGCCGATGATGATAGAATGCACGCTATGCACACATGTATCCAAATCATCATTTACAACAATATAATCATATTCCAGCATATCGCCGGATTCCTCAACCGCACGTTTCATGCGCTTGTTGATTGCTTCTTCGCTTTCTGTACCGCGTCCTGCCAGACGGCTCCGCAGACTCTCCACACTCGGTGCCGTAATGAAAATCAGGATTGCATCCGGATACTGTCTGCGCACATTCATAGCGCCCTGCACTTCGATTTCCAAGATGACATCCTTGCCCTTTGCCATCTCATCCTCAACAAATTTACGCGGAGTTCCATAGTAATTATCCACATACTGTGCCCATTCAATAAAGCCGTTGTAATCAATCAGATTCCGAAAATCCGAGACAGATTTAAAGAAATAATCCTTGCCGTCAATTTCTCCGTCCCGCGGGGCTCTCGTCGTAGCCGAAACAGACAGGCTGTAGCCATAATCCGAAACCATGCGTTTTACGACAGTTCCTTTTCCCACACCGGAAAATCCGGAAATGACAATTAACGATCCTTTTTTCGCCATATGCTCACCCCTATTCGATATTCTGTATCTGCTCACGCACTTTTTCTATCTCGGTTTTCAAGTCGATTCCCCGGTTGGATATCTCCAATGAATTTGCTTTGGACAATATCGTATTTGCCTCCCGGTTCATCTCCTGCACGATAAAATCAAGCTTTCTTCCGACTGCTCCGCCCTCAAGCAGAATCTTTCTTGTACTGTCGATATGACTTTTCAGTCTCACGATCTCCTCATCCACGCAGACCTTATCGGCAAACAGTGTTACCTCGGTTGCAATGCGCTGTTCATCAATCTGTGTATTTACTGCAAGCTCATCTACCTTTTCAATGAGCTTCTTTTTGTATTGTTCAACGATTTCCGGTGACTTTTGTTCGATGTACGCGACAATCTCCGCCATCTCATCCAGCTTTGAAAGCAAATCCTGACGCAGATTCTCGCCTTCGCTTATACGGGACTCTACGAATTTTTCCGCCGCCTCCCGCAGAACAATCTCGAGATGTTCCCAGATTTCATTTTCGTCCATCGTCTGTTCTTCCAGTGTGAATACCTCCGGGAACCTTCCGATTACGGATGGTTTTACATCTGATGCAAGTCCGAAATCCTCTGACATGCTGTTTAAGTATGTTATATACTCGGAAGCGACTTCCTTGTTGTATTTCACGCATACGTTCGACTTTGTATAGTCCTCATAGGTTATATAGACGTCCACCTTGCCCCGTTGGATATATTCCTTCAGGCAGGTTCGGATATCTGTCTCAAAGTAATTCAATTTTTTCGGTAATTTCACGTTCATGTCACAGAAACGATGGTTTACCGCCTTTATCTCGACCACAATTTTGCAGTCATTATTGATCTGTTCGCCTCTTCCGAAGCCGGTCATACTTTTTATCATACTTATCCTCTGTATTTTTAAATTATGCAGATTATCGTTTGCAGATATGTAAACGACAATCTAGATTATTATAAATTATCTCCCGGTAAAAATCAAGTGACGGGATTCATTTATATATTCGTCTACCTTGTTCACAGAAAACTAAAAACACAAAGCCCATGCTTTTCACAAGTCTTGGGCTTTGTGTTTTTTACGCAATCTTTATATTCGGTTTCAGATTTATGCACCCGCTTCGGATATTCCATGTATATCCGGCTCGATACTCATGGAATAATTTGTATGATAGATGACAAAGCCCGGTTTTGCCTTCGGCGGCTTCTTTAAATTTTTCTTAACCGTATAGTCGATTTCAACCTTCGGTGCCTCATGTCCGGTCGAATAATATGCTGCAAGTCTTGCAGCCTCCTCATATGTCCGGTCCGGAAGCTCCTTTCCTTCTGTCTTTACGATCACATGAGAGCCTGGCATCTGCTTTGCATGGAACCACATATCATTTCCTTCCGCAAACCGAAACGTGAGCTCCTCGTTTTGATAGTTGTTTTTGCCGACATACATATGAAAGCCGTCGCCGGAAATATAATGAAGCGGTTTCGCCTTTGCCTGCTTTTTCTGTTTATTTTTATCATATCTTCCCCGGATATAACCGCTCTCGACAAGCTCCTGTTTGATTTCCTGCAAATCCATTTCCGTCTTTGCAATATCCAGTGAATTCTGTACAGAAAGAAGATAATCAAGCTCTGCTTTTGATTCCACGGTAAGCTCCATCAATGCCTCATACGTCCGTTTCAGCTTGTTGTACTTTGCAAAATAACGTTTTCCGTTTTCCATGGCTGACTGCTCCGGGTCAAGCGGAATCGTAATCGTCGTACCGTCGTAATAATTTTCACAGGTGAGTGCTTTATCTCCCGGTTTGCACGAATAACCATATGCCGTAATCAGTTCTCCGTATACCTTATATTTATCCCGCTTCTCCGTGTCCTTTAGCTGAGACAACTGGAGATCATATTTTTTTGCGGTCCGTTCGATCGCGTTTGCAACGATCTTCCGAAGATCCGTGGAACGCTGCCGGATTCTCGTCACAACACTTTTCGCCCGGTAATATTCCTCAATAACACAGGACATGGAATCAAACAGCTTTAAACCATCCACATGCTTATCCGGCATCGGCACATCCTGTACGTCTCCGTACATTGTAAGTAATTCCGCATTAAACTCCTTTGGTATATATCCCTGATAGGCAATGCATGGCTGGAATTTCTCTCTGGTAATTGCATTCCGGATTTCATCAAAGCATTTGTATAACATTTCCTGTTCCGGCATGGAAAGTGACGAGGTACTGCTGCCACCGTCCACATTCGCACGATAACAGATTTCATTTGCCATAACCGGCGAAATTCCCGTCAAGGACATATAAATCGCCTTTGACACCGGAAGCGGCTTTCGCATGACATGATTCATAAAATAATTGATATCTATCATACATGGGTTTTCTTTTTCCTGCGCCGGCGGATATTGATACTTCCGTCCGGGCAGCACCTCACGCACGGAACTAATCTGATTGGAAATGTGCTTGATACTGTCAATGATTGTACCGGTTTCATCTGTAAATATGATATTGCTGTGCTTTCCCATGATTTCCACAATCAGTTTTTTCCGGCACAAATCACCCATTTCATCCAGATGCTCGAGCTCAAATTCCACTATACGCTCCATGTTCGGCTGTGTAATAGATAGGATTCTGGCATTTCCGATATGCTTTCGAAGAAGCATGCAGAAATTCGGTGCCGTGGCAGGATTTTCTTTCGTCTGCCCTGTCAGGTAAATAAACGGAAGGCTGGCATCCGCCGATATGACAAGCCGTTCTGTTGTGTTAAACGATTCCAGCCGGTTTTTCACAACAAGGCAGAGCTCATCGACCTCCGGCTGGTAGATTTTGTAAATACGACCGCCTGTCAGTTTTCGATTCAATTCGCTTACAATTGCGGCTACCGTGATTCCGTCAAACGCCATACTGCCTCTCCTTATAATAGCAAGCCGAGGATTTCGTTGCTTCTTGCTACAAACGCTGTCATCTTTTCTGCGGAAAGCGGCTTGTTTGCAAGGACTGCCAAGTCGTAGAGCTGATTGCATATCATATCTGTGTGGTCGCCCTCCGGATTGTCCAAAACATATTTTACAAGCTTGTTGTTTGCGTTTAAGATGAGCGTTTCTGCCTCGCCGCCAAACATGTTCATATCCATCTCGCCGCCCATGCTATAGGCACGCATCATATCCATCATACGACGACTCTCCTCGGATACTGTCAGCATGGAGGATACAGCTTCATTCTTCATATTTTCTACCTTAATGATAAGCTTATCATTGCCGGTTGCCTTCTTGAAGGCTTCTGTCAGCTTGTCTGTATATTCCTTCGTCTGCTCCTCTGACAAAGCCTCTCCTACAAAGTTATCGGACAAATCCGCATCAATACGAAGGAACTTCACATTTTCATTTTTTCCTTCCAAATGTGTGATGTATGGGTTATCAATGTTGTGTGTCAGATATACGGCATTCATGCCCTCTTCCTTAAACATATTGATGTACTGGGACTGTGCCACAGCATCTGTCACATAAAATACCTTATTCTCGTATTTCTCTTTGCCTTCCTCCAAATATTCCGGAAGTGTGATATATTTGTCATTCAAATCCTTAAACAGCATATAGTCTGTCATCTTCTCACAGAACTTTTCATCCTTCAAGCATCCGAATTTGATAAACGGACTCAGGTCATCCCAGTATTTCTCATAATCTTCCTTATTGTTTTTATACATACCGGCAAGCTTATCTGCAACCTTTTTCGTGATGTAATCCGATATCTTCTTAACGAATCCGTCATTTTGCAGGGCTGAACGGGATACATTCAACGGAAGATCCGGACAGTCAATGACACCCTTTAACAAGAGCAAAAACTCCGGAATTACTTCTTTGA
>CAZLZH010000017.1:0-41650 GCA_964563955.1 uncultured Bacteroides sp.
CAGATAAGTATAACATACAATGCTGAAAAATGCTATGAAAAAGCTACTTAAATATTATGTTTTTATTTTGAAAAAATAGTGTAGTAAAATAAAAATAAAAATGGTATAGTGTAATTAGTATTTTTATGCCGATACGTATAAAAAGACGAAATAATTGTATCAAGTTTTTATGAAAAACTTGATATGTAGCGTCCGCTCATTTGCCGAAGGCAAATTTTGCATGAGCGGATGTTCCAAATGAGGTAGCGGCCATGAAAGGCATTTTTATATCAATGGAGGGACCGGATGGTTCCGGAAAAACAACGCAGATTACATTGCTTCAGAAACATTTGGAACAGTGCGGCTATGACGAGGTTGTCATTACGCGTGAACCGGGAGGAACTGCAATCAGTGAGGCAGTTCGAGGCATCATCCTGAATCGTGCATATGCGGAAATGGATGACCATACGGAAGCAATGCTTTATGCGGCTGCACGTGCCCAATTGGTTGCTGAGGTGATAAAACCGGCACTTGAAAGTGGGAAAGCGGTAATCAGTGACCGCTTTGTTGATTCCTCTGTCGTTTATCAGGGAATGGCGCGAGGACTTGGTGTGCAAAATATATATGATTTGAATGCATTTGCCCTACAGGGCGTCATGCCGGATTTGACGATTCATCTCGATTTGCAGGCTGAGGTAGGTCTTTCCCGCGCGAAAAATCGTGCTGAACTGGATAGGATGGAAGCGGAATCTTTAGCATTCCATAAAAAAGTGGCACAGGGATACCGGGAGCTTGCAAAGCTCGCCCCGGACCGCATCTATACGATTGATGCCGCCCGAAGCATTGAAGATATACATGCACTGATTATACAAAAAGTAGATGCGATTTTGAATGTGTGAGATAGGAATATGATTACATGAAAAAGGAGTGGGAGTAGATGGATGGAAATAATATGAAGGTCAGTCAGCTTCAGCAGCTGACACAGATGGAAGCACCGAAAAATACAAAGGCATCCGGCGATGATTTTAAATTTACTCTCATCCGCAATATTGATCGCGCGGATTTGAAGGAAAAACTGACTGGTCTTATGCGTGAGATTGAAGAGCAGGGTGAAAAAATTGCAAAGCATATGGATATCAAGGACATGAAAAAGTACCGTAGCTCTATCAAGGAATTTATGAATGAGGTTGCGGCAAATGCCCATGAATTTTCCAGAGAAAATTTCCTGGATCGCCGGGGAAGACACCGGGTATATGGAATTATCCGGCAGGTTGATAAAAACCTGGACGATCTGGCACAGGAATTGATGAAGGAAGAGAAAGACCACTTGGCAATCCTCGGAAAAATTGATGATATTCGAGGACTGCTGATTGATATTACAACGTAGTGTTACCAATGATAAAAAATCAGATGATAAAGAAAGTGGGGGATCGCTATGAGCTTTAAGGGAATAGTAGGTCATGAAGAGATAATTGCACATTTTAAGAACAGCATCGATACCGATATGGTAGGACATGCTTATGTTATAAGCGGAGAAGAAGGAAGCGGAAAGAAGCTGCTTGCATATTCGTTCGCACAGGCGTTAGAGTGTGAGGAAGGCGGCAGTGAGCCATGTGGAAAATGTCAGACATGTATTCAGATTAGTACGGGCAATTATCCGGATATTATAACTGTCACACACGAGAAGCCAAATGTGATTACGGTAGATGAGATTAGACGACAGCTTGTAAATACAATAGACACAAAACCATATAAGGGACGCTATAAGGTGTATATTGTTCCGGATGCAGAGCTTATGAATCAGCAGGCACAGAATGCGATTCTTAAGACGATTGAAGAACCGCCTTCCTATGCGGTTATATTGCTCCTTACAACGAGTCTGGAAAGCCTGCTTGAAACAGTCTGGTCGAGATGTCTGGTGCTTCAGACAAGACCGATACGCGAGAGGGATGTGCTTGCATATCTGGTAGGTGAGATGGGACTGACAAAGGAAAAGGCATATTTTTGTCTTGATTTTGCACAGGGAAACCTCGGTAAAGCGATTAAGCTCGCCGGAAACGATGAGTATGCCGAAATCGTGGATTCCGTTGTGCGTGTCTTAAAAAATATTGATGAGATGGATGTTGATACGCTTGCAAGGGCGGTTGCGGATATTGAACAGTTTAAGATGTCCATGAATGATTATATGGATCTTATGATGATGTGGTACAGGGATGCTATGATGCTGAAGGTTACAGGAAATGTCGATAAGATTTTGTTTAAAAATGAGTATTCCTCACTGAAAAAACAGGCGGGGAAACTGACATATAAAGGTATTGAAGATAAGATTGATGCAATTGCGCGCGCAGAGCAGCGTCTGAAAGCAAACGCCAATTATGAGGTGACGATGGAGCTTTTGCTTCTCACCTTGAAGGACATGCAGTAGAGACAGGAGGCATTGCATAATCAGGAGGGAAAGATGAAAGAAGTAATCGGTGTCCGTTTTCGTGAAAACGGGAAAATATATTTTTTTAGTCCGCTTAATTATAAAATTGATCCGGGCAGATATGTGATTGTGGAGACACAGCATGGTGTAGAATTCGGTAAGGTCGTACTCGGTGTTCGGGAGGTTGATGAAACAAAGCTTCAGGGACCGCTGAAGCCTATTATTCGTATCGCAACAGAGGAAGATCAAAAGAAAAACGAAGAAAATAAAGAAAAAAATAAGAAGGCAATGGTTATTTGCCGTGAGAAAATTGAAAAGCGCGGATTGGAGATGAAACTGATCGGTGCGGAGTACGCGTTTGATGGTAGTAAGGTGCTGTTTTATTTTACAGCGGACGGACGTGTGGATTTTCGTGAATTGGTTAAGGATCTTGCAGCTGTGTTTAAGACGAGAATCGAGCTTCGGCAGGTCGGTGTCCGTGATGAGACAAAGATACTCGGAGGTATCGGAATCTGCGGCAGACGCCTGTGCTGTAATGCACATCTCTCGGAATTTGGCCCTGTGTCAATCAAGATGGCAAAGGAACAAAGTTTGTCCCTGAATCCCGGGAAAATATCCGGTGTGTGCGGAAGACTGATGTGCTGTCTTTCCCATGAGCAGGAAACTTATGAAGAATTGAACCGGAAGCTGCCTTCTGTCGGAGATGTCGTAAAGACGGTGGATGGGAAATCCGGGGAGGTTGTATCTGTCAATGTCCTTCGCCAGAAGGTTAAGCTGAAGGTAACACAGGAAGATGATACGATTGAAATAGAAGAATATAAGGTTGACGACCTTAAGTTCAAGCCAAGACGTAAAAACAATGGCAAGGATCATCACAAAAAGGGCGGCGAAAATGACGGCTTGTCCGAAAAGGAATTGAGAGAATTGGAGAATCTCGAAAAGCAGGATGGAAAGTCGAAGGTCGATGATGACTAAGGAAGATGCAGAAAAGTGGTTAAAACCCGGAGAACGGCTGGATGACTTGCAGTGCCGTGGATATTCTGTCATACAGAATAAGGATGTATTCTGCTTTGGTATGGATGCGGTTCTGCTTGCTGATTTTGCAAGCGTTGCGCCTGGGGCTTTGGTGATGGATCTTGGTACCGGAACCGGAGTGATTCCGATGCTGATGCAGGCAAGAGGAAAAGGCAGACATTTTACGGGACTTGAAATACAGGAATACAGTGCAGACATGGCGGATCGGAGCGTGCAGTTAAATGGGTTGGAATCGGAGATTGCGATTGTACAGGGAGATATGCGGAATGTGAAAACTTTGTTTCCTGCAGGAAGCTTTTCTACCGTGACGTGTAATCCGCCGTATATAAAGGGAAATCACGGATTGGAAAATGAACAGACACCCAAAAATATTGCAAGACATGAGGTGCTTATGGAGCTTGCAGATGTTGTGCGTGCGGCTGCGTATCTGCTCTGTGATGGAGGAAGCTTTGCGATGGTACATAAACCATTTCGCCTTGCGGAGATTATCCGGCTCATGTCTGAGTATCGCATCGAGCCAAAACGGATGTGTATGGTGCAGCCATATGCAGATAAGGAACCGAATATGGTGCTGATCGAAGGAAGAAAAGGCGGGAATCCAATGTTAAAGGTGGAACCGGCACTTATTGTATATAATCAGGATGGAACCTATACCGAGGATTTACTGACAAGATATGGGGAATACCGGAAAACAGACAGGGAGGCGTAGCATGGCAGGTGTTTTATATTTAGTTGCAACGCCAATCGGCAATCTGGAGGATATGACATACCGGGCAGTACGGCTGCTTGGAGAAGTGGATTTGATTGCGGCGGAGGATACCAGAAATAGTCTGAAGCTGTTAAATCATTTTGAAATCAAGACGCCCATGACGAGTTATCATGAGCACAATAAATACGAAAAAGCGGAGGCGCTTGTCGGGAAGCTGCTTGACGGCATGGATATTGCGGTTATTACGGATGCAGGCACTCCGGGCATTTCAGACCCCGGAGAGGAGCTTGTGCGTCAATGTTATGCAGCAGGAATCCGCGTTGTGCCGGTTCCGGGAGCATGTGCTGCTGTGAATGCACTTGTGGCATCCGGACTTCCGACGAGACGGTTTGCGTTTGAAGCATTTCTGCCACAGGATAAAAAGGAACGGCAGGCAGTTTTGGAGGAGTTAAAGCGGGAGTGCAGGACTATTGTGATTTATGAAGCGCCGCATCGCCTGCAGAAGACCTTGCGGGAGCTTGGAGATGTGCTTGGTGACCGGGCTGTCACGGTGTGCAGGGAGCTTACAAAAAAGCATGAAACGTTCTTTGCTGCGACGTTGCTGCAGGCGGCGGCATATTACGAGACAGAGATGCCAAAGGGGGAGTGTATCCTTGTTATACAGGGGCTTTCCAGAGAAGAACAGGAACATGAAAAACAAAAGCAGTGGGATGCGATGAGCATTCCGGAGCATGTGCGTTTATATATGGAAAAAGGCATGGAGAAGAAGGAGGCAGTAAAACAGGTCGCAAAGGACCGGGGACTGCCGAAACGGGAAGTATATGAACAGGCACTGGATATCAATGTTATTTAAAGGAGGAGAAGGTATGAAGAAATTAACAAAACGACTGCTTGCGTGGCTGCTTGCTTTTGCGCTTGTGTTCGGTATCGGAGCAGGCAGTATGGCAGGAGAGAAAACGGTACAGGCGGCTGGCACGACGCCGGTAGCGACACATGGAAAATTATCGGTAAACGGAACGCAGCTTGTAGACAGTTACGGACAGCCGTTTCAGCTTCGCGGCGTCAGCACACATGGGTTACAGTGGTACGCACAGTATAATAACAAGGCGGCTTATCAGACGCTGCGTGATGATTGGGGCGCAAACTGTATAAGACTTGCGATGTATGTCGATGAAAATGGCTATTACAGTGACAGAAGCGGTATGACATCCAAGGTCAATAATGGTGTGCAATATGCGACAGAGCTTGGTATGTATGTGATTATTGACTGGCATTTGTTGAATGTCAATCCGAAAAATTATACGAGTGAAGCAAAGTCATTCTTTACGGAGATGGCAAAAAAATATAAGAATTATGACAATGTTATATATGAAATCTGCAATGAACCGTCTAATTGCCCGTGGAGCGATATTAAGAGCTATGCCACAGAGGTGATTCGGGCAATTCGTACATATGATAATGATGCAGTGATTATTGTCGGAACGCCGACATGGTCCCAGCTTGGAAATGCGGGACATACATATGAACCGGCAGATGATCCGATTACCGGTTACAGCAATCTTATGTACGCGTTTCATTTTTATGCATCGGACAGCAGTCACAACCAGTGGCTTACACAAAAAATAGGAACAGCCATTGATAAAGGGCTGCCTGTATTTGTATCAGAGTTTGGATTGTCTGAGGCAAGCGGAAACGGAAATGTGGATTTGACGAAAGCAGCAGAATGGATGAAGCGCTGCGATGACAGAAATGTCAGCTACTGTGTGTGGAGCTTATGTAATAAGAATGAAAGCTCGGCACTGATCAGCAGCAGCTGTTCGAAGACAAGCGGCTGGGCACCGAGTGAGCTCACGAAGGCGGGACAGTATATTCGGAGTCATTACAGAAGTAAAATGGAAAACGCTGCGGATAATAATCCTGTGATTAATAACAAGGCAGAGAATATAACGGTTACCTATGATACGCATGTGCAGACCTTTGGTTGGCAGCAGGCTGTCACAAATGGAAAAATGTCCGGTACTGTGGGCAGTGCGAAGCGTTTGGAAGGTATTCACATTAGTGTGAAGGGAGATTCCAATTTAGGAATTCGTTATAGGACGCATATTCAGTCGATAGGATGGCAAGAATGGAAATATGACGGAGCTTTAAGCGGTACGACCGGACAGGCGAAGCGCTTGGAGGCGATCTGTATTGAACTGACAGGTGCCAACAAGGATAAGTATGATGTGTATTACCGTGTGCATGCACAGACATACGGCTGGCTTGACTGGGCGAAAAATGGTGAGATGGCAGGAACGGAAGGACTTGCGAAGCGCCTTGAGGCAATCAATATCGTGATTGTTCCAAAGGGCGCCGATACGGGACTTACTACGACACGGACATTGGTAAGTGCTTATCCGGGAAGTGTCAATTACAGAACACACATACAGACCTATGGTTGGGAGACCAGGATGTCTGCTGACGGAAAGATGAGTGGTACAAGCGGACAGGCAAAACGTCTGGAAGGAATTGAGATTCGTCTTGGCAGAAATATCAATGGTGGTATTGAGTATCGTACGCATGTGCAGACATACGGTTGGGAGAATGTATGGCGCTCGAATGGCCAAATGAGTGGTACAAGCGGACAGGCAAAACGTCTGGAGGCGATTCAGATTCGTCTGACCGGGGAAGCCGGACAGAAGTATGACGTTTATTACCGTGTCCATGTACAGACATATGGCTGGCTTGACTGGGCGAAAAACGGGGAGATGAGTGGTACCTCCGGTATGGCGAAGCGTCTGGAAGGAATTGAGATTCGGCTTGTGCCGAAGGGCGGTGCTGCGCCGGGCAGTACAGCCAGAACCTATATTAAAAAATAATCCAGAATAAATGGGTAAACCGGACATGTATTTGTCCGGTTTGCTTATTGGAGGTTGTATGAAAGAAAAGAAACATGTGTTTCAGCTGGTAATCAGTGTCATCATATTTACGGTATTGTTGATTTATTTTGTAAATCATTTGTCGACAATCAGCACATTTTTGAAAACGCTTTTTTCAATCTTGTTTCCGTTTTTGATTGGATGCGGGATTGCCTTTGTGTTAAACATTCCGATGCGGAACATTGAACATTCTTTGTTCAAAGATGAAAAGGGAAAGCTTTATAAATTTAAGAGACCAATCAGCATGGTGCTTACCTATATTGCAGCATTGCTGTTTGTAGCGCTTGTTGTGTTTGTTGTTGTACCGGAGGTCGCAAATACACTTGGAAAAGTGCAGGAGCTTCTGCCGGGCTTTTTGGAACGCTTGAAAGAGATTGCGCTTAGTTATACAAAAAAATATCCGGATATTACAAAAAAGATTATGGAAATCGAGCCGGATTACGAAAAGCTTACAAACCTGTTTGCAAATCGGGGTGGAGAGATTATGTCGGCAACGGTATCTATCTTTTCATCTATTATCGGTGTCGTGATTGATGTCTGTGTCGGCATTGTGTTTTCTGCATATATCCTCGCGCAAAAGGAGAAGCTTGGTCGTCAGTGTAAGCTTGTGCTTTATGCAATTTGCAAGGAAAAAACTGCAGATGAATGGATGGTGTTCGGTAAGGTTGCCAATACGACATTTTCCAAGTTTTTTACCGGACAGTTCCGGGAGGCGATTATCCTCGGCGTGATGTTCATGATTGCCATGGCAATCGTTGGAATTGATTATCCGCTTACAATCGGCGTGCTGATAGCATTTACAGCACTGATTCCTGTATTTGGCGCGTTTATCGGCTTGTTTATCGGATGCTTTTTGATATTGGTTGTGGCACCGAAAAAGGTTCTTTGGTTTATTATTTTGTTTTTTGTATTACAGTTTATTGAAAATTATTTTATCTATCCGAAGCTTGTCGGCGGAGATATCGGTCTGCCGGCAATCTGGGTTTTGCTTGCTGTGCTTGTCGGTGGAGATTTGATGGGTGTTATTGGTATGCTCATCTTCATTCCGCTTGCATCGGTGCTGTACTCGTATTTCAGGATTATCGTCTACCGTCGTATTAAGCGTCGGAATATCAATGTAGATGAGAAGCAGGTAGAGGATGATGTGATGCCGCTGGAGTCATCGCGCAGGCGCCTGTTTTCCCCGAAACCGCGCGCAGCTGCCAATAAAAATGCGGAAGAGGAGACCTCCGAATAAATATAAAATAGGAGATGAGACAATGTATAAGGAAATACCGGGCTTAGTGTTATATCGTGATTTGGGAGAGGACAGTATTCTGTATTCTCTCGCGGATATTTTTGAGGCATGGGAGAAAAAAACGAGAACAAAGGAAGAACTTGTGAGCCGGATTTATCAGCAGATTAAGCGGATTTTGGATGTGGCGACAAGCTATGGTTTTAACAGGAATTTGTGGCAGGATTATCTGGCATTTATACTGATTACAAATGAAAATTCCTTCACGCTTACATGTGAAAAGACCGGAGCGGGAAACGGCTCTGTCAATGTGTTTGCAAAAAATGATTATGCGATTTTTAAGAAGCTGTTTCATTTTGACTTTGGACCGATTGAAGAAGATCTCGGTATTAACTGTTTTACAACGATTACACATTACGTATCTCTGCCGAAAAAAGAGCAGATGTATAATCAGAATGTGAGTGAAAAAGTGCGAAATATCAGCGACCGAATCAGTGCGGCATCGACGGTGGATGAAATCTTTGATATTATGACTGCGTTTTATAAGCAGTACGGAGTGGGAATGTTCGGATTGAACAAAGCATTTCGTATTTCTCATGAGGATGGAAAAGACCTGCAGTTCATCGCAATCAATAACACGGACAGAGTGATGCTGGATGATTTGATTGGATATGAGATTCAGAAGAAAAAGCTGGTGGATAACACGGAGGCGTTTGTGCTCGGCAAAAAGGCGAATAATGTGCTGTTGTTTGGTGACAGCGGAACCGGTAAATCCACGAGCATCAAGGCAATCATCAATCAGTATTACGAGCAGGGACTCCGCATGATTGAAATCTACAAGCACCAGTTCAAGGATTTGTCAGCTGTGATTTCACATGTAAAAAACAGAAATTACAAGTTTATAATCTATATGGATGACTTGTCTTTCGAGGAATTTGAGATTGAATATAAATATTTAAAGGCAGTGATTGAAGGCGGACTGGAGACAAAGCCGGATAATGTGCTGATTTATGCGACTTCCAACCGCAGACATCTGATTAAGGAGACATGGAATGACCGGGATGATATGGAGAGCGGAAATGGCATGCACCGTTCGGATACCATGCAGGAAAAGCTTTCCCTTGTAAATCGTTTCGGTGTGACAATCAGTTACTCTAAGCCATCCCGCAACGAGTTTAATGAGATTGTGCTTGGCCTTGCGGCTAAACATCCGGAGATTACGCTTACCGAGCAGGAGCTGCTTGCAGAGGCGAATAAATGGGAATTGTCACACGGAGGTGTGTCCGGCAGAACTGCGCAGCAGTTCATGAATTATCTTGCCGGAAAAGTCTGATTGCTATTTTGTATCTGATTTGATAGAATAGAGCAGACTTGTAATTGTTTTACCGGAGAGGGAAGTAATCGTCCTTGATTTTTTAATCAGGCGGTTTAAGGCTTCCTCATCATTTGCTTCATGATAGAGAGTGCCAAGCAGGGTATAGGTGCTTGTGATGTCTGAGTCGATGGAGACAGCATATTCCAGAATACGGATTGCTTCCGCGCGGAGATTGGCTTTGGATAAAGCGTCTCCCATGGAGTTGAGCAGGCGGATCAGTGCCGTGAAGTTGTCATCGCAGACAGTCAGCTCATCGAGATTTGCGGGTCCATACATCATTTTTAAATCAGTGTTTGAGTACATCGACAGATTGAGTATCTTTTTATCCGCAAATGCGCGCAGCTCATTGGCAAGCTCCGGTTTCTCTGTGGATTCCATTGCGTCAAGCGGGAGCGTATCAAGCGGAAGCTGTATATAAGCGAGATTGGATATATCTGCACGGCGTACGGAATTTGCCTCGGATTCCCGGGACAGAAATTCCCTCGTCCTTCGTTCGGCGCGCCGGTTTGATTTTGAGGCAGTCCGCATGATAACAAGACAGGTTAATAAAAATGCAATTAGAACAAACCAGTTAAAGTAGTTCATAAAAATCCTTTCAGGAGGTAAATTTATATGATGTTTGATTTCAGCAACAAAAAGAATACAAAGAAAATCGCAGCTATCATTTGCGGGATTCTGGTTTTTGCTATGGTAGTCGGACTTCTTGTTTCCGCAATCTAAATGTCGGTTTTGACATTTGTGCATTTACTGTACCATGAACAGTGACAAATTTCAAGAACACGGAAAAGGGACAGTCATGAAACAGGGAAATCTGGAGGAACGTGTGTTAGCGCGTTCTGTGCTAAAGCATATTGGAAAAGAAAACAAAAACGTGCATCAAAAGGCGGCGGTAGGACAGGATTTTGCAGAAATTGGCGGGTTTATATCTGCGGATGGGATGCATGAGGATCCGTTTATTGCATGGACAAAGGCACGCAATAATTTTGCATGTTCCGGTGGAACGGTTGTTTTCGCACGCTTATTTTGCCTGCTGCCGACGGACATAAAGGAGCCGGATATCAAAGCGTTTATGGCATGCTTTGAGCGGGAGGCATTGATGGAGCATATTCAGATTGCAGGAGGGCAGACGACTGTAGATCCGGCTGTAGAGGCACCGCGTTTTTACATAGTACTTGGAGGAACGGTAAATAATTACAGGCAGCGCGAGAAGGAGATTCAGCCGGGATATTCGATTGTTATGACGAAGAAGACCGGCCTGCTTGGGACGAATCTGCTTATAAAAAAGCATAGAGAAGAATTAGAAGCACATTTCTCAAAGCAATATCTTCTGTCTGCCGATTTTGATTCGAACGCATACAGCGTGCTGCCGGAGGCGGCGATTGCGGCGGAAAATCAGGTGTATTATATGCATGACATATCGGCGGGCGGCGTATACAGTGCGCTTTGGCAGATGTCGGTTCGTATGAAAAAGGGAATCCGGATTCAGCATGCGCAGATTCCGATTCGTCAGGAAACGATAGAAATTTGTGAATATTTTAATATAAATCCATATATGATAGATGGAAGCGGTTCGATGCTCTTTGTCTGCGCGGATGGAAAAGCACTCTGTGAAAGTTTTTACAGGCAGGGAATTCATGCGGTAGAAATCGGACAGGTTACGGACAATCAGGATAAGGTGATTGTTGTAGGTGAGGATACGCGTTATCTCACATTACCGGAGGGAAATACCCATATATAAGTGGGCTATATATATTTTTTTAGCAGGAGGTATGTACCATGAGAAATGAAATTTTAAAGCTTCTGGAGACAGACAGCAGACTGAGCGTGAAGGATTTAGCCGCGATGACGGGCGCGGACGAGGCGGCGGTAGAAGCGGATATCAAAGCCATGGAGGATGAAAATATTATTTGTGGTTATCATACCATGATTGACTGGGATAAGGTCGCAGATGAGATGGTAACAGCTCTGATTGAGGTGAAGGTAACACCGCAGAGGGAGGCAGGCTTCGACCAGATTGCAGACAGGGTGCGTAATTTTGACGAAGTACATTCGGTATATCTGATTGCAGGAGCATATGATTTTATGGTTGTACTGCAGGGAAAAACATTGCGTGAGATTTCTCATTTTGTATCGGAGAAGCTTGCAATCATCGAGGATGTAATAGCAACATCCACAAACTTTGTTTTGAAAAAATACAAGGATCACGGTGTAATATTTAAGACACCGGTTCAAGATGAAAGGCTGGCGATTGCACCGTGAGAAATCCACTGTCAAAAACAATTGAAGATATAAAACCATCCGGAATCCGGAAATTCTTTGATATCGTAAGTGAGATGCCGCATGCAATCTCACTCGGTGTCGGCGAGCCGGATTTTGATACACCGTGGCATGTGCGCGCAGAAGGTATCCGTTCCCTTGAAAAAGGAAAGACCTTTTACACATCCAATTCCGGACTGCTGGAGCTGCGCGAGGAAATTTGTAAATGGTATCAAAGAAAATATAATGTTTTATATGATTATAAAACGGAGGCACTGCTTACAGTCGGTGGCAGCGAGGGAATTGATGTTGCCCTTCGTGCCATGCTTGATCCGGGGGATGAGGTCATCATTCCGGAGCCGTGCTATGTGTCCTATGTGCCATGTGTACAGTTGATTGGTGCCGTTCCGGTCACGATTGAGTTAAAAAATGAAAATGAGTTCCGGCTCACGCCGGAGGAGCTGCTCGGTGCCATTACAGACAAGACAAAGATTTTGATTCTTGCATTTCCGAGTAATCCGACCGGTGCCATCATGTCGAAAAAGGATTTGGAGCCGATTGCCGAAATCTGTAAGGAAAAGGATATTTACGTGATTTCGGATGAGATATACTCCGAGCTTACATATGGAAATGAAAAGCATTGTTCGATTTCCTCTCTGCCTGGGATGAAGGAGCGCACGATTGTCATAAACGGCTTCTCGAAGGCTTATGCCATGACCGGCTGGAGGCTTGGGTATGCACTTGCACCGGAGATTATCGCACATCAGATGACAAAAATCCATCAGTTTGCAATCATGTGTGCACCGACGACGAGTCAGTATGCCGCGATAGAGGCAATTAAAAACGGAGACAAGGATATTGAAAAAATGCGCGTTTCCTATGACCAGCGCCGAAAGTTTTTGCTGAAGCGGTTTGAGGAGATTGGACTGCCGTGTTTTGAACCGCGCGGAGCATTTTATGTATTCCCATGTATTCGTGAGTTTGGAATTACAAGTGATGATTTTGCGACACAGCTTCTCAAGGAGGAGGAGCTTGCTGTTGTGCCGGGTACCGCATTTGGCGATTGCGGCGAGGGCTTCCTTCGAATTTCGTATGCTTATTCCATTGCACAGCTAAAGGAGGCAATGGAGCGTTTGGAGCGGTTTATTGAGAGGCTTAGAAAATGTTAAATATCGTATTACATGAACCGGAGATGCCGGCGAATACCGGAAATATCGGTCGTACATGCGTGGCAACCGGTGTGCGCCTGCATCTGATAGAGCCTCTCGGCTTTTTGCTGAATGACAAAATGATAAAGCGCGCAGGTCTTGATTATTGGGATAGGCTGGATGTGACGAGGTACGATGATTATCACGATTTCCTTGCAAGAAATCCGGGCGCAAAAATCTATATGGCAACAACAAAGTCAAAGCAGAAATATACGGATGTGCAGTATGAGGATGACTGCTTTATCATGTTTGGCGCAGAGAGCAAGGGGATTCCGGAGGAAATTCTGTTAGAGAACCGCGAAAGATGCGTCAGGATTCCGATGATGCCGGGAGAACGCTCCCTGAACCTTTCAAACTCTGTCGGAATTGTACTCTACGAAGCACTGCGCCAGTTGGACTTTCCGGGACTCGAGGAGCAGGGACAGCTCCACAATTACGAGTGGTAAGGTTCTTGGCGAAGCGGGGTGGAATCGTATGGAACGAAATGACTGGCTGGATAAACCATATTATTCACTGGATGCTTATATGAAGCTGACTTATGGACAGAAGATATACAAGATTGCAGTCGATGCAGGGTTGAGCTGCCCGAACCGGGATGGAACAATTGACACGCGAGGATGCATATTTTGCAGTGCCGGAGGAAGCGGCGATTTTGCAGTGCCGATATCGGAAGTCTATCATCGAGAATATGCAGGCAGAGACAATACCGGTGCGGCGCGTCATACGCTGGATGTCTCACGGCAGATTGAACGCGGAATTGCGAAGTTCAACAAAAAAGTCGGGGAACGGTTTGTCATTTATTTTCAGGCTTACACGAACACATACGGGGATTTAGCTTATCTGGAACAGATTTGGCGTGCGGCACTTGAGACGGAATCGGTCGTAGGTATCAGCATTGCAACGCGGCCGGATTGCCTTGGGCTTGATGGGAAGATGGAGAAAACGCCGCTTTCACTTCTGGCAGAGCTTTCGGCTGAGTATCAAGAAAAAGGAAAATTCATCTGGGTCGAGCTTGGATTGCAGACGATCCATGAAAAAACGGCGGACTATATACGGCGGGGATATCCGCTGTCTGTATATGATGAGGTAGTTACAGCTCTTTCCGAGCGGAAAATTCCGTATATTACACATGTAATCCTCGGACTTCCAGGCGAGACGGTGGAAGACATGTATCAGACGGTGCGCTATGTATGCGGACAACCGGAAGCAAAGGCATTTGGTATCAAGCTGCAATTATTGCATGTTCTGCGGGGAACGGATTTATGTGCAGCTTATGAAGCAGGGGCATTTTCTGTGTTTTCGATGGAAGACTATATCGAGACTGTGATTGCATGCTTAGAACAGATACCGGAGGATATTGTGATACACAGAGTGACCGGGGATGGTCCAAAATCGATTTTGGCTGCACCGCTCTGGTCGGCAAATAAAAGACAGGTTTTAAATGCACTTCATAAAAAAATGCGCGAAAGCGGAAGAAGGCAGGGTACGAAGGTGGAATATCTTTCGGGTTGAAAATTTGAATTTTGATAGAATGAAATGGGAGTTCGAAACGGCAGTCAAGTGCTGTTTCGAATTTTTTTGCCTATTTTCCCTTGTAAATAAGCCAAATTTTGATGTTGCTACAAACTGGTGCTTTACAAATTTGGCAAGGGAATGGTATAGTCAGCTTGTAGCAGGGAAACACCTTTCCGGTGTTGTCCGGCGACAATCATTTATCAAAACAGTCAAGACGTTTTCCGGTAAATAACGCAGACAGTAAATGTAAATTAAAAGTAAATCTATGGAAAATAAGCGAAGCAGGGTTTTAGGAATAACTATGCATATTGAAGCTCTGTCTTTTTAAGCCGACTCAATGCAAATTGCCGGAAAACAGATTGATTGTAGTGTAAAAACACAGATTGGAGGTGCAACATTTGGAAGATAGTTCTTAGTATGCTGCTGCTAGGTGCAGTGATGATTGATTTTTCGACTTACCGGATACCGAACCGGTTGACGATACCGGGTATATTGCTCGGAATCGGATTTCAGTGGTATCGATTTGGAATCCGCGGTGTCGGGCAGGGAATTGCAGGGTGCATGATTGCAGTTTTCGGATTATTTCTATTGTTTTTCTTTCGGATTCTTGGGGCGGGTGATATCAAATTACTTGCAGTGGTCGGTGCGTTTACCGGGTTCGGAATCTGGCGTGTCCTGCTTTATACCTGCATTTCTTCCGGTATAGTCGGAGTTGCAAAGCTGCTGCTTTTGAGGGTAACCAATCAGAAATTTGCTTCCGGTGAAAAATGGACCAGAATGCATATGTCACTTCCGATTGCTCTTGGCAGTGTGATGTTTATGGCAGGGGGATAATCAAATGTCGTATAAAGTTGGCTTGTTGGATAATGATCCGGCATATCAAAAAGCATTGATGGAATATTTTAATCTTCGTGCAAAGGCTTCCATTCAACTGTTTGTATTTTCGGAGTTAAAAGCATTGGAGCGATATCTGATGACGAATCGGCTGAGCCTCCTTCTTGTAGGGGACGAATTTGCAGCGCAGGAAGTATCCTGCCCGATGGTCGTGTTGACAAAATACCGGGAGCGCGCAAATGGTGAGCAGGCAATCTTCCGTTATCAGAGCGCGGAAATGCTTGTGGCGTATATCATGCAATACATAGGACAGGATATGTGCCGGGAGGTAGAACCTTTTTTGTTCGTCGCAGTGTATTCTCCACTTGGACGCTGTGGGAAAACGACATATGCGAAACAACTGTGTGCGCAGTATAAAAACAGCTTGTATATCAACTGGGAAGGCTTTTCAGGGGAACCCGGGGACCGGGAGACAGGCAGTTATCTTCTTTACTGTATGAAAAGTAAAAATGAAGCCTGTTTTACATTCTTGAAGGAACATCAGGTAGAAACGATACCGGCACCGATGGGATTTCAGGATATACGTCAGGTCGAAGCGGCGGATTTGATTTGGTTTCGGGATAGTTTAAAGCAAAGACAAGATTATGAATGTGTTATATTTGATATTGGGGGAACGGTATTATCAGATTTTTCAGTTTTCAAAACGTTTGATTATGTCATCATTCCAACACTTTCGGATGATATTTCTCAACATAAAATAGCAGAGTTTGAGCGTATGCTTCGGCAGGACGCATCGGATATCTGTTTGGAAAAGCTGCAATATGTGGCAGATTTTTCATCGACAAAAGGAAATTTTTATATGTGACAAGGAGGTATGTATGGAAATCGCAGAAGGAATACCGGGTTCTCTGCGGGAACGATTAAAGAGAAAAGTGGCGGCTAATATTGATTTGTCAAGAGATTTGGAGGATGCGGAGATAGGGAGAATCATTGACCGGTGCATTTTGGAGGAAACGAAGGAAACATATGTACCGCTCAAGGAGAAGGTAGGGCTCCGTGTGGAATTGTTTAACAGTCTGAGACGGCTGGATGTGTTGACGGAACTTTTGGAGGAGGATTCCGTGACGGAAATCATGGTAAATGGCATCTCGGATATCTTTGTGGAGCGTGAGGGCGTGATTACAAGGTATGGGAAATGCTTTGATTCCAGAGAAAAATTGGAGCACGTTATACAGCAGATTGTTGGGGACTGCAACCGGAGAATCAATGAGTCAAGTCCAATCGTCGATGCCAGGCTGCCGGATGGCTCCCGCGTCAATATTGTGACAACCCCCGTCTCGTTAGACGGACCGGTTATCACAATCAGACGGTTCCCAAAGGAACGGATTACGATGCAGAAGTTGATTGCTTATGGAAGTCTTACAAAAGACGTGGCAGATTTGCTGCAGATTTTGGTAAGGGCAAAATACAACATTTTTGTATCAGGGGGAACCGGTTCCGGCAAGACAACATTTTTAAATGCACTGACGGATTATGTGCCGGAGGATGAACGGATTATAACGATTGAAGACTCAGCGGAGCTTCAGATACATGGTGTTAAAAATCTTGTTCGGCTTGAGGCGAGGACTGCAAATTTGGAAGGCGAAAACGAAATCACAATTCGGGATTTGATTAAGACGAGTCTTCGCATGAGACCGGACCGGATTATTGTCGGAGAGGTCCGGGATGCAGCGGCCATCGATATGCTTGCGGCTATGGGAACCGGACACGACGGCTCGATTTCTACCGGACATGCAAACTCTGCGGAGGATATGCTTGCCCGTTTAGAGACGATGGTGCTTATGGGAATGGAACTTCCGCTCGCAGCCATACGGCAGCAGATTGCCTCCGCTGTGGATATTGTGATTCATCTTGGAAGATTGCGGGATAAAAGCCGTAAAGTAAAAAAGATATGTGAGGTAAGAGGTATGGAACAGGGAGAAATAAAGTTAAATACACTATTTGAATATAAAGAGCGAGGTATGGAGCAGGGCAGGGTGTTCGGAGAGCTTCGAAAAATAAATGACCTTCTGCATATTGATAAGCTGCAAACTGCGGGATTGTTTGATTTATACAGGGAGACTGCTCATGGATTATCGAGTGTTTAAGGCGGACATACGGTTTGTCGTGGCTGTTTTGCTTGTGAGTGCAGGACTTGGTGCAATGGTTAGTTTCCTGGTTTACGACGATTGGCGCGGAATGCTTGTGACGACTGCCTTTTTCCCGGCAGTCTGGAAGCAGGGGTGGATATATGTCATGCAGAGGCGTCGAAAGGAGTTAAAGGCAGAGTTTCGGGAGATGATTATTTTGTTCTCCGGAAATCTCGAAGCGGGGTATTCTCTGGAAAATGCAATCGCTGAAACGAGCCGGATGTTTTCTGATGATAATAAAACGAATTCGATTATGCAGGGGGAGCTGCACAGGTTTGTAAATGGAATTGCATGCGGGCAGGCGGTGGATGAGCTGTTTGTGAAATTCGGAGTGCGAAGCGGTGTACAGGAAATACGGGATTTTGCCGGATTGTTAAAAATTGCGAAATATTACGGCGGCAATATTCCGAAGCTCATACGGCAGACAGCCGCAAATTTTGCTGATACAGCTATGGTTGAGACAGAGATTGATACGCTTATTTCGGCAAAACGGTTAGAGGGACGAATCATGCTGGCGGTGCCGTTTGCGATACTCGGATATCTGCGTCTGATGAATCCGGAGTATGTGCAGCCGTTATATACAGCAGGAGGCAGAGTCTGGATGACAATCGGTCTGCTGATAATCGGAGCGGCAGCGGTATGGATAGAAAAAATAGTAAGAATCGAGGTGTAAAACATGATTGTGATATGTGTTTTGATACAGGTAACCGGTATACTGCTGGCAATCCTGTCACGAATCCATTTCAGCAAATACAAAGGCAGGAAGGATGAAAATAAAGCATCTTTGTCAGAAGAGAAAATGCTTACATACAAATATCGAATGCAGATGCTTATCTTTGGTATTGCAATTTTATTTGGAAGCGCAAGTCTTACAGAACTGTTTGTGTGGAAAAATCAAAAACTGAATAAGAAGGACGAATCAGTCATTACAAGAACCGGTTATACCGGAGATGTGAGGACGGAAGCAATCTGGCTTACGCTTGATGACGAAATGTATGCATATTCCTTAGAAATCAATCCAAGAGAATATACAGAGGAGGAGTTTTATGAGCTGGCAGAGGAACAAATCGTTGAATTGAAAAGGAGTATCCTTGGAGATAATACGGATTTGAACCATATTACCGGAGATTTACAGCTTCCAAGGGAAGATGCGGCTGGAATATTCACATACAGCTGGATATCGGACAGGCCGCAAATTGTGTCTTCCTATGGAGCCGTACATTTGGAGGAGGTTACAGATACGGCAGCAGTATTGCTGACACTTCGCATATCGTATCTCTCCTTTGAACTCGAAGAAGAAATTCCGCTTGTTGTGAGGGAAATGCGTAGGGAAAATGCGGTGGCAGATGCTTTGGAGTCACTTCGACAGTTGGAATTAAATACAAGAACCGAAGAGAGCATAACATTGCCGAAGGAGTATGGTGATGTGCAGATTGAGTTGGAGAAGAAGGAAGAAACACAGGGAAAACGCTGCCTACTTACAGGCGTTATACTTGCACTTTTGACGGTGCCGTTTACAAAGCTCCGGATACAGGATGCGAAAAAGAAAAGAGATGATGCGCTTCGCAGACAGTATCCGTCCTTCGTAAATACGCTCTGGCTTCTCCTTGGAAGCGGCATGTCCATTCAGATGGGAATACGGCAGGTCATATCCGGAATAGAAAAAAATGCATTGTTAAAAAGAGAGTTAGAATATGCGATGCACCAGATCGAAAACGGCAGCGAGGAGGCGTGGACCTATGAACAATTGGGACGCAGACTTGAAGTGCCGGAGTATTATCAGTTAATGCAGCATCTGAGTCAGCATATTCGCATGGGAACGAAGGATTTACGAAACCTGATGGAGACAGAGGCACAGACCGCATTGAAAAAAAGGCGGGAGTTCGCAAAAAAACAAGGCGAGGAAGCCTCGACAAAATTGTTATTCCCAATGGTTGTACTGCTTGCAGTTGTCATGCTGATCATTATATATCCGGCAATGGCAGGATTTTAGTGCTTGTTCCGTGAAAGGGGTGAAATACATGAATACTTGGAAGCGTTTTATGACAGAGGAAGACGGTATGGGGGTTGTTGAAATTATCTTAATTATTGTAGTTCTGATTGCTATGGTCATTATTTTCAAAGAACAGATTTCGGCACTTGTTCATACAATATGGACAACCATAAACAAGGATGCCAAAAAAGTTTATTCTTAATCAAAATTCTTAACGAAGAGGTTTGCTGAACAGGAGGAGAATATGGATAATCGCGGGAGAATTGTCGTTTGGATGAGTTTGATGACAGCGGCATATTTGATTGTTATTACATTTGTATTACAGGTTGTTATTTTGAGCGTGGCGCAGTCGAAAGCTGTAATTGCAAGCAGACTTGCCATGTCAGATATAAAGACCGGCTATAACAGTTACATATTTGAGCATTACCATATTCTCCTTTTTGATAAAAATGCAGATGGACTGGGGGAAGCATATTTGGAGGAACGACTGCAACAGGATTATGAAAAAAATTTAGGGGATGAATATCAGGATACGCAGGTCGTATTTACGGATTTTACTATGATATATGACGATTCCTGTGAGGCGTTGTATGACCAGATGCAGGAGCATGTAATGTATGCACTGGCGGAACAGGGTTTGGAATATAGCATGGATGCTTTGCTTGAAAAGACAGGAGGAACAGACGGAACCCTTCCGGATGATCTGACAGAAAGTATGCAGCGGGCAGAGACAGAGGCGACAGAGGGTGCTAAGGCGGCATCTGAAACCGGGGCAGTGAAAACAGAAAATGACACGACAGCATCCGGCATTGGAGCAGTAAAAACAGATTCCGGTATAGCAGAAGCCGGAGCAGATGTCGCGCAGGAAGGAGAAGAACAGATAGAAACAGGCGATGCGCAGACAGGAGGAGAGCAGGTTGAGACAGGTGGATGGAAAGAGGAAAAAGATCCTCGCGATTATACGAAAGCAATGACACAGTTGAGCTTACTGCGGCTTGTGCTTCCGGATGATGCTGAAGTGTCGGGGGCGGGGATTTCCATGGAGGATTTACCGAGCTTGCAAGCGGAGGTCGTATATTCGGAATATGACGAGATTGACAGGAATTTTGACACGATGAAAAACATGACGAAGGATTTGACGATGCTTGCATCATGGAAGGATGACCTTGCTGGGAAGGCTGCACTTCCTGCATATATACAGGATGTTTTTAATTGCTATGTTGATCAAAAAAATGAGACATCGGTATTGCAATATGAACAGGAATATCTGATTGCAGGAAAAAGCTCGGACTTTGCGAATCTGGAATCGGTGATGAACCGGATTATCGGGATTCGGTTTCCGATTGATTACATTAGTGTATGTGCACAGCCGCAAAAGATGTCAAGACTTCGTTCAATTGCTGTATCGCTCTGCTGGGCAGTTCCGGGTATGATACCGGTTGTTAAATATCTGCTCGCAGGATGCTGGGCGTATATTGAGGCAATCGCGGATGCAAGGGTATTATTTGCAGGGGAAAAGCTTGCGTTTTCAAAAACGGCAGAAAACTGGATAACAGATATCGACAATATAGAGGCAAGTATTCTGGATGCATCGGGAGGAGATGAACATGGACTTTCCTATCAGGACTATTTGGTTATATTGGAGATGATGAATTCAGGAGCGACCGTGTATCGTATGTTAGATGTCATGCAGGTAAATGCACAGCAGGAGATGTCTTCTTTTCAGATGAAGCATGCAGCATGCGGATTCGAAGCGGATTTTCAGACGAGCTTTCAAGACCGGACATTTCGATATCATCAGTCAGCGGCATATTAGGGGTATTGTATTTTGGGGGTTTCCCAAGGGATGTAAAGACCTCTCCAGGTGCTGGCCAAGCGTAATAAAAATTTCAAAACCGCCTTTGTGACCTTGGGGAATTTCCGAAATACAATATCACATATGAAGTCTGTATTATGTTTTACAAATATCTATAACATCTAATAACATGTTGGAGTGGAAAGGAGGAGTTGTAATGAAAAGAGAAAACAGGGGAAGTGCTTCCCTCGAAGCATCGATTGCTGTACCGATTTTTTTACTTGCAATGGTATATCTGTATCTTGTGTTTCAAAGTGTGCTTGCAGAGGCGGTTGTATATGAGGCGGCAGCAGAGACTGTGGAATATATGGCGGAATACTCGTATGTGGACACCTGCAATCTTGCTGTGGCGGAGCTTCGCTTTCCTCAATATGTGGATGATGAAAAAAAGCTTGCACAGTATATTAAGGGAGGAATAAGCGGTGTCAGCTTTCTTGGAAGTACAATGCTCGATGAGGAGGACCGGGTGATTCTTCGAGTCCGTTTTCCGATGAAATATACCGGGGAGCAGGAGTTTACAATCCAAAAGCGGGCATATACAGGAGCGAAACCGAAAACGGATGAAGAGAAAACGGAAGCGGATGAGTATGTGTATGTCACGGATTATGAATCTGTCTATCACACGACACGGACATGCAGTTATCTGACATTGCAGATACAGCAGGCATCATTGACTCGTGCAAAAGAGCTTGGACTTCACCCTTGTGGCTTTTGTGGAGAGTCGTGCGGGGATGTTGTCTATATTACAGAGGATGGCAGGAGCTATCACAGTGACATCCATTGCAGCGGATTAAAACGAACTGTGTATAGGAGGAAGAAAAGTGAAGTAGGAAATTTAAAGGCTTGTTCAAGATGTGGGAGGGAATGATATGAATAATCGGGGAAGTGCAGTGGTGGAAATGAGTTTAATCGTACCGATTTTATTTGGCATATTTGTGCTTGTCTTAACATTGTTTTTAGATACCGTCAGAGACAGTCTGATACAACAGGAGGGACACACGCAGCTTTATACATTTGATGAGCGATTATTGCGGGGAAGTTCAAATGGAAATCTGCAAGTGCAGAATCATGAGCAATTACAAGCACCGGATTATGAAAATGAGATCGGAATTTTAATGGATCATAAATATTTGTATGAAAAAGAGGGACACTGTTTTTCGATGGAGACGGGTGTCTGTTGTTCAAGACTTAGAAGGTGGCAATTGTATGGAAATATCATTTGGGAATAAAGGAATCTATCATTATATCGATGCAGAGGTCGGAACGGTAGCTTCCCTCGAGGAAGCAGGCAGGATGTATCAGGTTTATATGCTTGTGGAAAATAATCTGTCTTTTGTATTACATTCGGATATCCTTTGTGTGGATGGAAAATTGTGGCTCACACATAATACGGAGCAGTGCTATTGCATGCAGAATATGCTCATGCAAAATCGCATAAACGGGTCTATACTGCGAAGTATTTTACGGCAGATCATAGAATGCATAAAGGAGATGGAACCATATCTTCTGGATGCGTCAGATCTGGTTTTGTGCGCGGAGTATATGTTTTGGAATCCGGTAAAAAAGCAGGTCAGGCTCTTGTGTGTGCCGGGATATCAGATGTCAGTCTGTGAACAGCTTCAATCGTTTTTGGAGAGCCTGATGCCGAGGTTTGATCATACCGACCGGGAGGGGGAGCATATGCTTTATATGTGTCATCAGATTGTGTCTGATGCATGGCAGGGGCTTGCGGGACTTATGCGTGTTTTGGAAGAAACGGACGAAAAAATGGAGAACATCCCGGAGAAAATGCTACCGGATAAATCAGAAGGAGACTTACCGGGAAAAACGGAGAAAAGTATACCGGATGAGTCTGCGGAGGCAGTGAGCGATACGATATTGTCAAAACGGGTGTTGTTGTTTGTGTTAGCGGGCGGAGCTGCACTTGCACTCATTATAAAATATCTGTTTTTTGATGGAACAACGGGGACTGCGGTCTTTGGGATTGGCTGGCTGCTTGCGTTAATCGTGCTTGCCATTATGACTGTGCGGGAAAAAGAGGATGACAGTGATGCGGCTATGCAGGAATATAAGTGTGAGCAGCACTTGCAGGAGGACTGTATTCTGCAGAAGGAAGAAAATGCCGTTTCGGAATATGTATATAAAGAAAAACATGCGTCAGACCAAGATATTTGTACAAAACTTGTGCCTCTTACAAATGGTGCGCTTTCCCCGCTTCTTTTTTCTTCGGATTTCGGAACTGTGACAATCGGGCGGGACCGTAAAACAGATTACCGTGTACAGACAACGCAAGTCAGCCGGATGCATGCGAAAATATATAATACATCAGAGGGTGTATTTCTGGAGGATTTAAATTCGACAAACGGGACATTTGTAAATGCAAAGCGGATACCCGCATTGACGGAATATAAATTAAATAAAGGGGATATCGTCGGGTTTGCAAATGAGGAATTTTTTATTGCTTAGCAGTACAAAGAACTTTACAGAATGAAAAAAATCCGCTAAGATAATTTTATTATCAGGAAAGGCGGTGGAAGGATGGATGAGATGTCAGATAAGGAATTAGTTACCATGACGATTGAGCATTATACGGATTTACAGCGTATAAAAAAGGCAAACGGAGACACTGTAAATGAGGAATTGGATTATCAAATCAAAATCACTGCTGTCAAATTATCGGCGATGGGAGTAGCAATTGAAGATATTTCCATGTAATCTTATAAAAACCGCGAGGGAATCGCGGTTTTTTGTTTTATATCGGGCATACTTATTGAATAAATATTGTATTTAACTCCCTTTTTTGATATATTAGTAGTATATGCAATGTAGAAAATACAAAGGGAAAAATAGCTTTGCAGGATACATGAGGTGGAACGTTGAAGGTAAATGTGTATTATGGCGGCAGAGGCTTGCTGGAAGATCCGACATTATTCGTGCTTGAACGGATGATACAGGTGCTTCAGGAGCTTCGCGTGGAAGTGACAAGATACAATATGTATGAGGATAAGGCAAGCATTGCGACTCTTCCAAACACGTTGAAGGAATGTGATGGTGTGATTCTTGCTGCCAGCGTGGAGTGGTTTGGCATTGGCGGCTATATGCAGCAGTTCTTGGATATGTGCTGGCTATATGGAGATAAGGAGAAAATCTCGTCCATATATATGATGCCTGTCGTGGTGGCAACTGCATATGGGGAACAGGATGCTGAGATGTCACTTCGAAAAGCGTGGGATGTGCTTGGGGGCATATCAGTGACAGGACTTGCCACATATGTAGATTCGCAGGAGATATTGGAAAACAATCCGGCATATCTGGATATTATTGAGAAAAAAGCGGAGGATCTTTACCGCATCATCAATAAGAAGCTTGAAAAGCTTCCGACAAGTAATACTGCCGTGAAGAACAATATTATCAAACAGAGCAATATTAACCTGACACCGCAGGAAAGCGAGCAGCTCTCCAAATTTGTGGCAGATGACGGTTATGTGAAAAAACAGAAAGAGGATATCGAGGAGCTTGCTGCTATGTTCAAACAGCTGCTTGGAGATGAGGAACCGTCCGAGGAACCTTCTATCTATGAGGATGATATCATAGAGGGCTTTTATAAAAATTATCATGCAGATGCCGGATTTTCGGCAAGCTATGTAATTATTGTGGCAGATTTGGGTAAGAATTTGATTATACATGTCGGAAAGACGCTGCAGTGTGAGTATGGAGCAGATATGGATGCCGATGTGAAGCTGAAGGCAACGAGTACGATGCTTCGAAATATTCTGGCTGGGAAGATGAGTTTTCAGAAGGGCTTTATGTCGGGTGAGATTACGGCGAAGGGAAATTTCAAGACACTTCGCATGTTAGATCAGATTTTCCACATATAGAGATGGAGGCATTTTATGTCTTATATGGCATTATACCGGAAATGGCGTCCGGATGCGTTTGAAGAGATAAAAGGACAGGAGCATATAGTTACAACAATCCGAAATCAGATTGTACATGACAGAGTCGGACATGCCTATCTGTTTTGCGGGACACGGGGAACCGGAAAGACGACAACCGCAAAGCTGATGGCGAAGGCGGTCAACTGCGAGCATCCGATCAATGGAAGTCCCTGTAATGAATGCAGCAGCTGTAAGGCAATTGCTGCCGGTGCAGCGATGAATGTGATTGAGGTGGATGCAGCCTCCAACAATGGAGTGGATAATATCCGGCAGATAACAGATTCTGTCAATTATTCGCCATCGACCGGAAAATATCTTGTATATATTATCGACGAGGTGCATATGCTCAGAGATGCGGCATATAATGCACTGTTAAAGACATTGGAGGAACCGCCCTCCTATGTAATATTTATTTTGGCGACAACGGAATCCCATAAGATTCCGGCGACGATACTTTCCCGCTGTCAGCGGTATGATTTCCATAGAATCCCATTGGATGTCATCGCAGACAGACTGGAGGAGCTTCTGAAGCGGGAGAATCTTTCCGCGACAAGAGAGGCAATAGAATATGTGGCGCGAGCAGCAGACGGCTCTATGCGTGACGGTCTCAGTATATTGGAACAGTGTATCTCCTATCATCTTGGAGAGGAACTGACATTGGACAAGGTGCTTGACGCAATCGGTGCTGTCGATGTGGAGGTATATATCCGGTTGTTCGGATATGTAAAAGAACAGAAATTGGCAGAAGCATTAAAGATTGTGGATGAAGCTATTTGGCAGGGGAAAGACCTGCTCCAATTTTTAAATGAATTTACGAATTTTATACGAAATATACTTGTGCTTTCTGTTGACCGGAATATGACTGTGGATGTGACGCAGGAGACAAAGGAAAAGATGCTGGAAATTGCCGAGGATGCGTCAGAGGATATGCTGATGCATGCCATTTATGTATTACAGGAGGCAGCCTCGAGGATTCCATATACAACGGCAAAGCGCGTGATGCTGGAGCTTGCAATTGTAAAGCTTTGTAAACCGCAGATGCGGTATGATATTGATGGCATGACTGCACGTATTGAGAATCTGGAAAAGGAACTTGAGGAGACAAAGCAGATGCTGGAGGAGCAAAAAGACCGGCCGGTTCAAGTTGTTGCAGCAGCTACATCTGTGGCCGAGCATGCGCAGGAGCAGGAAGGCCCACAGGGCTCAGACAGGATCAAGAACAATCTGCGGGAGCGGTATCCGGAGGCAGAATATGAGGAGCTTTTGGTTATTGCAAAGGCGTGGAAAGCAATCGGAAGCAGGGAGCCGCGACTTGTTAAGCATTATTATGAGAATGTCTCACTTGTGCCGGGAAAAAATTCCGGGGAGCTGGAATTGATAGTGGAGGATATAGCAGCGAATGATCTTGTGATTACCTATTTCAGTAAGGATAAATTATCGGAACTGTCACAACGAATCACAGAGCTTGCAAAATGTACGGTTTCCATTTCACTTCGCAAGACGGAGGGGAAGGAAAAAGCTCGCGAATTGCGCAGGGATTGGGATATTTCCAAAATCATATTTGATAATATTGAAATGAATGCATAGATAGGAAATGCCGAAAAGGAGGATAATAAAATGGCAAAACGAGGCGGATACGGTGGAATGGGTATGATGCCGGGAAACATGAATAATCTGATGAAGCAGGCGCAGAAGATGCAGAAGCAGATGGAGGAGACAACGAAGGCACTCGAAGAAAAGGAGTATGAGGCGACAGCCGGAGGCGGAGTTGTAAAGGTAAAGATTAACGGTAAAAAAGAGGTAACGGAAGTTCATCTGGATGAGGAAGTGGTTGATAAGGATGATATTGAGATGCTTGAGGATTTGATTATGGCGGCCGTTAATGAGGCGATTCGCAAGCAGGATGAGGACCAAAAGGATTCCATGGGTAAAATTACCGGGGGTCTTGGCGGAGGTTTGCCGTTCTAATGGATATTTATGGAGAAAAAGTAAACCGGCTGATTGGAGAGTTAGGACGTCTTCCGGGTATCGGGGGAAAGTCAGCACAGCGGCTGGCGTTCCATATTATCAATATGCCGGATGAACAGGCAGAAGGTTTAGCATCCGCTATTATGGATGCCAAGAAACATATAAGATATTGTAAATCATGTTTTACGATTACGGACCGCGAGCTTTGTCCTGTGTGTGCATCGCCAAAGCGCGATCATAAGCTGATTATGGTAGTGGAATCATCCCGTGATTTAGCAGCATATGAAAGAACGGGACAGTATCAGGGTGTCTATCATGTCTTAAATGGTGTGATTAATCCGGCACTCGGTATCGGGGCTGCTGATATTCGTCTGAAAGAGCTGATTGTCCGTTTAGAACAGGAAGATGTCGAAGAATTGATTATCGCGACGAATTCCAGTGTGGAGGGCGAGGCGACTGCTATGTACATATCCAAGCTCGTAAAGCCATCCGGAATCCGTGTGACGAGGATTGCGAGCGGCGTGCCGGTCGGCGGCGATTTGGAATGTATTGACGAAGTGACGTTACTTCGGGCGCTGGAAGGACGAACTGTTCTTTAATTATGGATAACAATACACAAGGAGGGAAACAAAATGAAAAGAATCGGAATGTTAACAAGTGGTGGTGATTGTCAGGCATTGAATGCAACCATGCGTGGCGTTGCAAAGGGGCTTTACAATTCTTTTGATGAAGTGGAGGTATATGGATTCTTAGAGGGATATAAGGGCCTTATGTATGGAAATTACCGCAAGCTGAAGCCGGAAGATTTTTCCGGAATTCTGACAAAGGGCGGTACCATTTTAGGAAGCTCCAGACAGCCGTTTAAGCTGATTGATGAGCCGACTCCGGAAGGTTTGAATAAAGTGCAGGCGATGAAGGATACGTATAAAAAGCTGAAGCTCGACTGCCTGGTCGTTTTGGGTGGAAATGGTTCCCAGAAGACAGCAAACCGTCTTTCCCAGGAGGGATTAAATGTGATCGGACTCCCGAAGACTATCGATAATGATATTTGGGGAACGGATATGACATTTGGTTTCCAGAGTGCTGTTGATATTGCAACACAGGCAATTGATTGTATTCACACAACAGCATGTTCTCATAATCGTGTATTCATCGTGGAAGTTATGGGTCACAAGGTAGGTTGGATTACGCTTCATGCAGGTATTGCATCCGGTGCAGATATTATTTTGATTCCGGAAATTCCTTATGATATCTCAAAGGTGTGTGAAGCGCTTGACAGAAGAACAAAGGCAGGAAAGGGCTTCTCGATTCTTGCAGTTGCAGAGGGAGCAATCTCCAAGGAGGTTGCAGCACTTCCGAAGAAGGAGCGCAAGGCAGCGGTTGCAGCGGCAGCCGAAAAATATCCGTCTGTTGCATATGAGGTTGCGGACAAGATTAAGCAGTTTTCCGGCATGGATATACGAGTGACAGTTCCGGGACACACACAGCGTGGCGGAAGTCCGGATCCGTATGACCGTGTCATCTCCAGTCTGTTTGGAGCAAAGGCTGTGGATTTGATCCGCAAAAAAGATTTCGGAAAGCTGGTTGTTATGCGCAACAACGAAGTGACAGCGATTCCGATGGAGGAGTCTGCCGGTAAATTAAAATATGTATCAGCAGATGACAGCATCGTAAAATATGCAAAGCGTCTTGGCATTTCCTTTGGTGATGAGTAATTGATACCGAAGCAGTGTTAGGAAATACGGTCAACATTTGTAGTGTTTCTGCATATAATATTGAGAAGATAAAATAGACAATCAGCAAACATTTGAAACTGATTGTCTATTTGTGTCAATATGATGTGGGGGCATGTATGAAAGAAATCGATCCAATTTATATACAGAGGCTTCGTGCACCGGAGCTGGCAGTCGTGGATGAACAGGAGCTTGAGGAGGACCGCGAATATCTTCGCGCGATGTATCCGATGCGGGCAAAGATGATTCTTGTCATGGTGGAGGATGCCTGTGATAAGCTGGAATATGAAGGAAGTCCGATGTTTGCAATGTATCCGGATAAGATGACGATGCTTTCAATCGCAAGGAAAATCTATGATAAGGTCAGCTATAAGGATATCGATGAAACACTGCTGCATATGATAGAGGTTATGGTGTGCCATGAATTTTATATTCGCAGGTGCAGATACAAAAAGAGGAGAAAATATTTCTAATCATGAAACAAATTGTACTGAAAGTGCTGGTGTTCATTGCGGTTGCAGTGGGCACAGCCTTTTTTGTCAATAAATTGAATAACCGTGGACTTGAACTTGTATCAAGGGAATTGGACGAGCCGACGCTTCCGTATGTCTATATGGAGTTTGACGGAAAGGTCATCAATCGGACATGCGGATATACACAGACAATGTCAACCTCTTTGATGCGGGACGGAATCGTACCGCTCAATGAACAGCATGGTGTGACGGTTTTGGTGGATGAAGAAGCCCGGTATGGTGAAACATTCACATATGAGCTTCGAAGTATTGCAGGAGATTCGCTTGTGGAGCGCGGCGATGCCGTAGCCGGAGCAGTTGTAAATGATAAAAAGCAGTTCAGTGTTAATTTTCGGATGGACATGCGGCAAAATGTGGAGTATGTGTTTGTGTTTATTATAACTTCACAGGATGGGCAGGAGGTCCGCTATTATAACCGGGTTGTCAATCTGCCGGTGCAGTATGCAAGACAGATTCTTGATTTTACGACTCGTTTTCATGACACGAGCTTTATTAAGGAGGTCAATGAGTCAGAGGGAAATATCATATATGACAATTTGAGAACGGATAAGGTCGGAACTTCGTCAAGCCTTGCTCATGTGGATTTACATTCTACCTATGAACAGATCAGCTTTGGCGGACTAAATCCGGTTATCGTGACCGGTGTGACACCGTCACTCACGGAGATTGACGGTGATTATGCAGTTGTGCATATGTCCTATGTAATGGAATCCATGAACGAGGGAAAGAGTCATTATTATCAGATTGATGAGTATTATAATGCAACCTATGATGTGGGCGCAGAAGAGGTAGATTTATTAGCATTTGACCGATATCAGGAAAGCTTTTTTGATACAGGCTATGTGAGCAAGGATAACAATAGTATCAGTATGGGTGTTACAAACGAACCGGCAGAATATGTGTCAACCTCTGATTATAAAAAATTAGCATTTGTGCGGTTAGGGCAGCTTTGGATGTATGATTATTCCGACAGCTCTCTTACAAATATTTTCAGTTTTCCGCAGGACACTTATTCGGATGCAAGAATTTTGAATACGAATCTGGATATCAATATTGCAGATATGGATGAAGACGGCAATCTTTATTTTGTAGTATATGGCTATATGTGCCGGGGTATTCATGAGGGAAAAAACGGCATGTCGCTGTATCACTATTCTGCGGAGACGATGTCGACAAAGGAACTGTTTTTTGTAGAATGTGATGAGAGCTTCGATATTATGAAGGAGGAGACCGGACGGTTTACTTATTATAATGCGGAGGAAAATGTTTTTTATTATCTGTTGGATGAAACCTTGTATGCCGTGTCACTTTCGGACATGACGCAGACGAAGCTTGTCGAGCAGATTCCATCGCAGAAATACCTTGTTTCAGGCAATCGTAAACTGGTTGCTTATCCGGATCATGCGGATACGGAGCTTGTAAGCAAGATCACGATACGGAATTTTGAGACAGGGGAAGTATATGAAAAAACATGCGAGACCGGAGAGGCTCTATTGGCACTCGGATTTGTAGAGAATGATTTGATATATGGCGTGGCGCATAAAGATGATATCCTGATTACATCGGATGGCGAAGCAATTTTGCCGTTGTATTACCTTTATATCATCGGTGAGTCCGGGGAAAAGAAGAAGGAATATACGAAAGACGGTGTTTATATTATGAATGCGTCTGTTGGAATCGATACGATATATCTGACGCGTGCCAGAAAGCAGAATATGTTTTTTGAAGAAATTGAGGAGGATTATATATCTTATATACGTGAAGAAAACAATAAGATGATAACAACGGGAAATCGCTATGATGCATATGCATGGGATGTGCTTGATGTTGTGTTCCCATCGAACTTTTATCTGAGCGATTCTGCTAATTACCGCAAGACGAAATACAGCAAGGCGGATTCCTACAAGGATATGCAGGTTGTGACAAGTACGAGGGATGGAGCATATTATGTGTTTGATAATGCGGGGTATGTCGGAGAGTATGAAACTGCGGGAAGTGCCATTACGGCAGTCGTTGATGACAATGCCGGTCTGGTCGTAGACAGTAACGGCAATACATTGTATCGTTGCCTTGCGGCAGACAGCTACAATACGGTGGCAGATGCAATCAAAGAGACTCCGTGTAATCAGCGGGAACAGTCTTTGCTCACATGTGCGTACATGTGTGCAAAATATGCGGGTGCTGCCGTGGAATTGCCGGAGGTGTTACAGTGTGAAAGCTTTGAACAGGTATTTGAAAGCTATACAAATGGTGTCGGAATCAATATTTCCGGCATTGATTTAGACACGGCATTGTATTTCCTGGACCGTGATATTCCGTTTGCCGCCTGCATTGATGATGGACGATATGTGCTAGTCATCAGCTACAATTCCACCCATATCCGTTATTATGACCCAATCCTGGATACGGAGGTCAAGGTGACAAGAAGCGCATTTGAGAATGCGCTTAGTAAACAAGGCAATACGATGTATACGTTTAGTAGTATGTAATCATATTCCAAGATAATTAAAATTGCGAAACTGTATATAGAATGTATATGATTGTGCAAGATTAACAGTTTTACAAGCAGACCATTTGAGAACGCGCGTCTGCGATGAAACTGTTAACTTATACCTATTTCTATACTTCTACATCCCAGAAATCTTCCAAGGTTGCAAAATAATCCTTCGGGGTTTCTGCGCGTCGAATCTGCTTTACAGAACCATCCTCACAGAGAAGCAGTTCAGCAGATTTCAGCTTGCCGTTATAATTGTAGCCCATGGAAAAACCGTGTGCGCCGGTATCGTGGATTACAAGGTAATCTCCCATGTCAATCTTTGGAAGGGCGCGATCAATTGCAAATTTATCATTGTTTTCACAGAGGGAACCGGTCACGTCATATACATGGTCACAAGGTTCGGCTTCCTTTCCGAGAACAGTAATGTGATGGTAAGCTCCATACATGGCAGGACGCATCAGATTGACAGCACAGGCATCTACACCGATATATTCCTTGTGGATGTGTTTTTCGTGTACGGCTTTTGTCACAAGGTGTCCGTATGGCGCAAGCATGAAACGCCCAAGCTCTGTAAAGATGCTGATATTTCCGAGTCCGGCAGGAACAAGCACTTCGTCAAATACCTTGTGTACGCCCTCGCCGATTTTTAAAATATCATTTCCTTCCTGATTCGGTTGGTAAGGGATGCCAACACCGCCGGAAAGATTGATATAGGACAGTTCGATTCCGGTTTTCTCCTTTAATTCTACCGCCACCTCAAACAGAATTTTTGCAAGTGTCGGATAGTATTCGTTTGTAACGGTGTTACTTGCCAGGAAGGAGTGCAGACCAAACCGCTTAGCACCTGCTGCTTTTAGTTCGGTATACGCCTGAAAGAGCTGCTCCTTTGTCATGCCGTATTTGGCATCGCCCGGATTGTCCATAATCGTAGTCGAGATGGAGAAAGTTCCGCCCGGATTATAACGGCAGAAAATCGTTTCCGGAACACCGCAGGTATTTTTTAAGAACTGTACATGCGTATAGTCATCTAAATTAATATTTGCACCGAGCTTTTTCGCGAGAACAAATTCCTCGGCCGGTGTATCGTTGGAGGAAAACATGATATCGGAACCGGTAATGCCGACCTTTTCAGACATCAGAAGCTCCGTATAAGAAGAACAATCTGTTCCGCAGCCTTCCTCTTTTAAGATTTTCAAAATGGTCGGGTTCGGGGTTGCCTTTACGGCAAAATATTCTTTAAATCCCTTATTCCAAGAAAATGCCTGCTTTAATTTTCGCGCATTTTCCCGGATTCCCTTTTCGTCGTAAATATGAAAAGGGGTCGGGTATGTCTGAACAATCTCTTCGATTTTTTCTTTTGTCACAAATGGTGTTTTCATAATCGTTCCTCCTTATGTATGCTTCCTATAATCTAGAAGTAAATTGTTTATTTGTCAAGTAAAATGCGGTAGGATAATTGAAAATAAATATCGAAAGTGTTATCATACATCCTATGAGTGTCTGTTTTAGATAGAACAACCGGGGAAATAACGATAAAGGAGTAGCAATTATAATGTCAGAAGAAACAGGAATGACAACGGACAATGTATTTATCAAGCTTTTGAGCAGAATGGGGGATGCGATGCTTCTGTCTATTCTCTTTGTACTGTCCTGTTTGCCAATCATTACAATCGGGGATGCGTTCACTGCGCTTTATTATACTGCGATGAAGGGCATCACAGGTGATGACGGGTATATATGGAAATTCTATACGCGAAGCTTTAAGCAGAACTTTAAACAGGCGACATGCATGTGGCTCGGATTTCTGCTTGTATTCGGAGTGCTTGGCGTTGATGTGTGGTTTTGGATGACACAGTGGAAGAATACGGGTAATGCAATTGCAAAGCCGTTTTTGTTTATCAGTGTTGTGCTTTTGACGCTGGCGCTATTTACATTTGTTTATACGTTTGCGCTTCAGGCAAAATTTGACAATAAGCCATCCGTTCAAATACGAAACGGATTTTTGTTAAGTGTTAAAAATTTTCCAATGACGCTTTTGATATTGCTCACATATTTGGTGATTGCATGGTGCTTTTATTATGATATTTTGATATCAATCGTGGTATTCGTAATTATTGGGTTTGGCGCAGCCGGATATCTGTGGGCATATATGCTGCTTCGATGCTTTAAGCCATATCTTCCGGAGGAAAAACATGAGGATGAACAGATTGATGCCATGTGAATTATAAATAAAAACTACTGAATTGTGTGATCATACACGTTTCGGTAGTTTTTTTATGAAGAAAATGAATTGAGTTTTTTTCGTAAATTCTATATACTGATTATATATGGAATGTAATATAACATAGGATATAATCATGGATAAATAAGGAGGTACTATGCGAAATAAAAAAAGTAAGATATTCACATTAACACTCAGTATTATATTATTTATAAGCACTCTTTTTTCGACCGTCGGTTCATTTCATGTAAAGGCGCAGGATAATTATAATTATGCAAATATTGTATTGTTTGCGTATTTTGCTGATGATACGGAGGGAGCAGCATATTTTGAGACGAACAGAGATACGATTATCGGATTGTTTGAAGGGGACAAGAATCGTACACTGACCAATTATTTAAAGGCAGTTTCTTATGATAAGCTGCGCCTGAAAAATTACTTTCCACAGGACGATGGCACTAAGATCACAGCATATAAGCTGTCGATAACACAAGCTTACGCATCATCGCAGGGTTCTGTGGATTCAACGATCATCAGTGAGTTGATTCAAAATGTGCCGGCGCTGCAGAATGCAACAGTTGATTATGACGGGGATGGCTATATCGACAATCTGACAGTTATATTACGTGTCACCGATGCTGCCGATATATCACTGACCTCTCTTATGGCACATCATTCAACCTATCCGGCGACCGCGTCATACAGTGGAAAATATGTCGGCCATTACAATCTGATAAACACACAGTCACTGCTCGGAAAGTCGGGTTCTTACATTGCGCAGGAGGCGGGAGTGCTTGCACATGAGTTTCTGCATGGACTTGGCTATCCCGATCTTTATACGACGGATGGTTCCGATCCGGTTGGAACATGGGATATCATGGCAAGCGCGACCTTCGGAATGTCCTATCCGCTTGCATACATGCGTATGCATTTTACAAACTGGCTCTCGTTAGATACGATTACGACCTCACAGACATTAACACTCGATACGCAGGATAAGGGGGATGGGCATCCGGCATACATATTGAAGTCACCGCTCTCGGAACAGGAACTGTTTGTTGTCGAATTTCGAAAGCGGGATTATGGAGATGATTCCTATGACCGGTTTATCGGCGGTTCCGGCGTCATCGTATATCGAATCAATCTGGCAGTTTCCGGTTTGAGCAATCATTATGGGGAGACCGGAGTTTATGTATTTCGACCGAACAATGACAACGCGGAGTATATGAACGCACATTTGTCTGCAGAATCGGGAAGAACCTCCATCGGCACTTCCGATATGACGAAGGGAATTGAGGATGGAGCGCTTACATTTTCGGATGGAAGCAATTCCGGTATTGTTATCAGTGAAGTTGGAAGTGCATCCGGCAGCCAGATTACCTTGAAGGTAAGCTTTCCTGAGATAAACGAAGCGGATATCTGGGAGGATTGTGGCTTTGATGGGACAATCGGAAATGCTGCGGATCAGATATCAATGACGGTATTAAACGGAAAGCCGTATGTGCTGACTTACCGAGCTTCCGTGTTCTCAATTTATACACAGGAAAATGGCACTTGGAAAAAGTTGTACACAAAGGCGTGTACGGAGGGCAGCTACGGAAATCTGAAATTATGTGCGTATGGCGGAAAACTGTATTACGGATATATTGATAGTAATTCGGCGGTGCATATCGTGCAGATGAATGCGGGAAACACGGCAGCTGCTTCCTCTGCGGAGATTGCCGGATGCAGTATGAGCTTTGATATGGCGGGAGGTCCAAATGGTCTGTATGTCGGGTATATCAAAAATAATAAAACGGCATATTTGCGGTGTTATACAAGCGGCAATTTGACAGCTTCCACCGATATGGGAGCTTATTACAGCTCTTCCTCATCTGTTGGTCAGCCAGGTATCGTGCAGGTGTCGGGAAGACTTTATGCAACGATACGGGATGCGGGAACACAGGAGATAAAGACATATCGTGTCGATAATGCAAACACATATACATTAGTTTCCAATGGTGCGGCGAAGGGCAGTGTTTATGGCGTAACAGCCGACAAAAGCCATTTGTATGTTGTTACGAATAATATGGGAACCGGCATTCAAGTACAAAGCTATGATGGCAGCAAATGGACTTCCGCCATAAAGGAAGTGGAGGATGTATTTGATGTTGTTCCAATCTGTGAGAAGGGAACGATGTTCATTTTGACATCTCCTTCCCAGAGTGGAAGCACGCGCATTGTCCGATATGACATTGCGTCTAACGCATTTGGACAGGAGGGAATCGCTGTGGACGGGAAATCGTCCTCGCAGTCACTTTGTACAGACGGTGTCAATGTGTATGTGGCGTATTTAAGATTTGCTGATTCTAAATATATCGTTCGAAAGAAACAGGTGCAGATTTCAGAGTCAGAGGATTCAACGATGGAACAACCGACGACAACAGAGCGACCGACGACAACAGAACGGCCGACGACCGAACAGCCGGAAGTAACACCGGATGTGACGGTATCTTATCGGACACACATTCAGACATACGGATGGGAAAAAACATGGCGTAAAAACGGTGACACATCCGGTACGAGTGGTCAGGCGAAGCGTTTGGAGGCAATTAATATTTCCGTGAGCGGAAATAAAAAACTCGGTATTCAATATACAACCCATTGTCAGAGCTATGGCTGGTTACCATGGTCGGCAAACGGAGAGATGAACGGAACCGAGGGCGAGGCAAAGCGTCTTGAAGCAATCAAGATTCAACTGACCGGTGCAGACAAGGATAAATACGATGTATACTACCGCGTGCATGCGCAGTCATACGGCTGGCTTGGCTGGGCAAAGAACGGAGCACCGGCAGGTACGGCAGGCTATGCAAAGAGACTCGAAGCGATTCAGATTGTCGTTGTGAAAAAGGGCGAAAGCATCAATGCGAAGCTTGGAAATATAACCTCTGCAAGGAATGAGGCATACATTGCACGCGCAGGTACGTCTCCGGTCGTGGGAGCCGCGGCGACAAGCGCACAGAATCCGGTGATTCCGGGTACGACGACAACAAATGTTTCCTACCGGACGCACGTACAGACCTACGGTTGGCAGGGATGGAAGTATAACGGACAGATGAGCGGGACAAGCGGACAGGCAAAGCGTCTGGAAGGAATCAATATCAAGCTTACGAATAAGCAGTATTCCGGAGGCATCGCATATACGACGCATGTGCAGACATACGGCTGGCAGGGTGATGTGAATAATCCATCCACATGGAAGAAGGACGGCGAGATGGCAGGAACAAGCGGACAGGCAAAGCGCCTCGAGGCAATCTGCATCAAGCTGACCGGCGAGATGGAGCAGCATTATGACATTTATTACCGTGTACATGCGCAGACATACGGCTGGCTTGGCTGGTCGAAGAACGGAGCACCGGCAGGTACGGCAGGCTATGCAAAGCGACTGGAGGGCATTCAGATCGTGCTTGTGCCAAGGGGTGGCGTTGCACCGGCAAATAATTATGGCGGCGTGAATGCAAACCGGACAGAAAGCTATATTGCGAGGTAAAGAAAAACACGATATACTACTATATTGCGTAATACAATATAAAGCATGGAGGAAGCAAATTATGAAGAAAAAGATGGCGCGGTTACTTACGTGGATGCTGATGGCAGCATTGCTTATAGGACCTTTGATGCCCCGTGTCGTAAAAGCTGCGGATAACGAGGAAAATGGAGATGCGGTATTTGTTGTCGGATTTGATGCGGAATTTCCGCCATATGGTTACAAGGATGAGAGTGGTGAATACGTCGGATTCGATCTCGATTTGGCACAGGAGGTTTGTAACCGAAACGGCTGGACGCTCAAAAAACAGCCGATTGAGTGGAATTCGAAGGATATGGAATTGAATTCCGGATCGATAGACTGTATTTGGAACGGATTTACGATGAATGGCCGGGAAGCTGAATATACATGGACGACTCCGTATGTTGATAATTCGCAGGTCGTGATTGTAAAAAATGATTCCGGTATTGAAACATTGGATGACCTTTCGGGAAAGGTTGTTGCTGTGCAGGCTGACAGCTCCGCGCTTGCAGCTCTTACAGGTGAGGATGCCAGTGAAGAAAATGTAGCGCTTGCGGAAAGCTTTGCCGATTTGCAGCAGGTTGGAGATTACAACAGTGCCTTTATGAATCTTGATTCGGGTGCAGTTGATGCAGTTTGTATGGATATCGGTGTTGCAAATTATGAGATTAAGTCGCGGGGAGATGAGTTTGTTATACTTGAAGAACGTCTCTCCTCTGAAAAATACGCAATCGGGTTTAAGCTCGGCAATACAGAGCTTCGGGATCAGGTGCAGGCAACGTTGCTTGAAATGCTGGCGGATGGCACCTTTGAACAGATTGCAACGGAGTGGGGACTTGAGGATTCCGTTTGCCTGTCCGCAGAGGATAAGGTGGATGACAGCGCTCTGACCGGTACAGTGGAAGAAAAAGAGAATTTTGGAGCAAGGCTTCTTTCCATTATGAAACAGTTGCTTGCAGGCCTTGGAGCATCACTGCTTATTTTCTTTTTGACATTGCTGCTTTCCCTGCCGCTCGGTCTGCTTGTGGCAGCAGGCAGAATGTGTAAGATTGCGCCGCTTCGCTGGTTCATCAAATTTTACATATCGATTGCCCGAGGAACACCTCTTATGCTGCAATTGTTAGTCGTATTTTATGGTCCGTATTACCTCTTTGGTATGACGCTTACGACAAGCTATCGTTTTCAGGCGGTTATCATCGGATTTGCACTGAACTATGCTGCGTATTTTGCGGAGATTTATCGCTCCGGTATTCAGGCAATTCCGGTTGGACAGCATGAGGCGGCGAAGCTTCTTGGATACACAAGGGGACAGAAATTCTTTAAGATTGTATTTCCTCAGATGGCAAAAAATATTCTGCCGTCTGTAACAAATGAGGTGATTACACTTGTAAAAGACACATCTCTTGCATTTGCAATCTCTTATACGGAGATGTTTACACTTGCAAAACAGGTTGCGGCTGCACAGACAACGGTTATGCCGCTGTTTATCGCCGGTGTATTTTATTATATATTTAATTTTGTTGTTGCATTTGTTATGGAGAAGATTGAAAAGCGCATGAATTATTATCATTAGAAGCGTGAGACTGATCAGTCAATAAACAGAATGTGAGGGATAGTATGAATTTATTGGAAGTAAAAAATTTGAAAAAAAGCTTTGGCGATCTGGAGGTATTAAAGGATATCAGCTTGTCGGTTGCAGAAAATGAAGTTATCTCGATTTTAGGACCGTCCGGCTCCGGAAAATCAACCTTCCTGCGCTGTATGACGATGCTGGAAACCGTTGACGGAGGCAGCATGACTTATTGTGGCAAGGAGGCAGTCAGTTCTGAAAGTGGTGTGCCGGTTTATGCAGGTAAGGCGGAGTTAAAGGAGATTCAGGGCTATTATGGTCTGGTGTTCCAGAATTTTAACCTTTTTCCGCATTATTCCGTGTTGAAAAATATTACGGATGCACCGATTCACGTACAAAAACGAGATAAGGATGAGGTGATGGCTGAGGCAAAGGAATTGCTTGCCAAGATGAATCTGAGTGATAAGGGAGATTATTATCCATATCAGCTTTCCGGCGGGCAGCAGCAGCGTGTCGCGATCGCGCGGGCATTGGCGTTAAAGCCTAAAATGTTATTTTTTGACGAGCCGACCTCGGCACTTGACCCGGAGCTTACGGCAGAGATTTTAAAGGTATTAAAGGAGCTTGCAGCAGAGAAGATGACGATGGTAATTGTCACACATGAGATTGGATTTGCAAGAAATGTATCGGACAGAGTGATTTTTATGGACGGAGGCGTGATTGTCGAGGAAGGTCGCCCGGAGGATGTCATTGATCATCCGAAGACAGAACGGGCGAAGGCTTTCCTGAAAAAAATGCAGAATGAGTAGACCATTAATTTCATAAAGATAAGTTGAAAAGGCTTGGGTTTATAGAATATCACATACTCTATAAACCCAAGCTTTCTGTTTCGCAGATTGTTCCGCCGCCAACGACGATATCGCCGTCATATAGGACAACTGCCTGCCCCTTTGTGATGGCGCGCTGCAGCGTATCAAAAATGACCTCCAGTCTGCCGTCCGGAAGGATTGAGGCTGTAGCAGGAGCTTCGGTATGTCGGTAACGAACCTTTGCAGTTACCCGTACCGGCTCTGTAAGCTGTTCCACGGATATGAGATTGATATTATCTGCCACAAGCCGTTTGGAGAATAAATCCTTGTCACGTCCGAGCACTACAACGTTCCGCTTTGCGTCCACATCCATGACATACATGGGTTCTTTTAAGGAAAGCCCAAGTCCCTTTCGCTGTCCGATGGTGTATCGGATGATGCCCTTGTGGCGGCCGAGTATATTGCCGTCCATATCGACAAAATCGCCTTCCGGATATTGCCTGCCTGTATATTCTTCAATAAATGCAGCATAATTGCCGTCCGGAACAAAGCAGATATCCTGACTGTCCCGCTTTTTTGCATTTACAAAGCCGTGACTTTCTGCAAGTGTGCGAATCTGTTCTTTTTGCATTTCACCGAGTGGAAACCATGCATGTGAAAGCTGCTCCTGTGTGAGCGAATAGAGGACATAGCTCTGGTCTTTTTTTGTATCGACCGCTTTTTTTAAGAGAAAACGACCGCGTGTCTCATCGTAGGCGATTCGCGCGTAATGACCGGTTACGACAAAATCACAGCCAAACGTTTCTGCCTGTCGGAACAGATATTCAAATTTCAGATGCCGGTTGCAGTCAACACAAGGATTTGGAGTCATGCCACATTCGTAACAGTGCACGAATTTATCCAGTACCTTTTCTTTAAAATGCTCGGAAAAATTCATTACATAATGCTCCATTCCTAAGGAGGAAGCGATAGCGCGGGCATCGGCTATATCGTCGAGTGAACAGCACGTATGCTCCTTGTCGATTCGGATATCATTATTTTGATAAAGCTTCATTGTGGCACCGATACAGTCGCAGCCGGCTTCTTTCATTAAAAAAGCGGCAACAGAACTGTCGACACCGCCGCTCATAGCAATCAGCGCTTTTTTATTTTGATTCATGATAATTCTCCAGTCATGAGGTGTTGTTGACATATTTCATACAATAATAGTATAGTATTAATCAAAATGCAACTAGGCGTTTGCGAAACGCGTGAAATGTGTAATCATATATTTCGATATCAATTCATTTCATATACGATGTATTGAAAC
>CAZLZH010000018.1:0-41211 GCA_964563955.1 uncultured Bacteroides sp.
TCCTCCGATTACTTTGTTTCCTTGTGCATCATATGCTTCTTACAGAACTTACAATATTTCTTTGTTTCCATTCTGTCCGGATGCGTTTTCTTATCCTTTGTCATATTGTAATTACGCTGTTTACAATCCTGACATGCCAATGTGATTTTAACACGCACAACTATCCACCTCCATATTATTTTTCACAGATGACAAATAAAGCCCTCCTTTTTCAGTGCAAAAAAAAAGGACCTCTTCCATCGCAAGGTCTAGAATAACAAAACAAGCCTGTAAAGTCAAGGAAAAAGTCGATTTTTTTTTGAATTTTTTCTATTTATATAGGTAGACAATCAATGAAATTTATAATATACTATATTTAACTATCTTGTCAAGGATGATTGGATAGACAATTTCTTGCATTTTTATTATGAGAAATCATGGATTTCATATTTGCGAAAGCACGACATATGTAGAAAGGAGGCTGCATATTATGCTGATAAACCAAGTATATAATTATCTGAATGCGGGGCTTGTTCCGAAAAAGCGTAATACAACGCACAAAGCCTCCGAGCTCAAGGCTGTCTATAACAGCATTTCCAAATATAATAAGACATCTCCACTCTATCTAGTCTCCCTGTCGGAGTCCAAACAGGAGCATATGATCGACATCAAGGAATCGGCACTCACGCTGCGCGATGCCGCAGAACTGCTCGGCAATCCGGACAGTGATTTGTATGCAAAAAAACAGTTGTATTGTGATTCACAGGACTGTGTGACCGGTTCTTTCCGAAAGCATACCGCAAGCGAATTGCCGGATGCATTGACATTGAAGATTGATGAGCTTGCCAAGGAACAGGTGAACTCCGGTACATATCTTGAAAACAATGATCGTTCCGTACCTGTTGGCACTTATCGTATTTTTATGGACACGGACATCGGGAAGCTTCCGTTTACGATATCGGTTGATAAAGAGGACACCAATCAAAATATACAGGAATCGCTCGTGCAAAATATAAACTCCAGACATCTGGATATTCAGGCTTCTTTAATCCATGAGGAAAACAGCAGTTCCATCCTGCTCGCCTCGAAAAATACCGGCATCCCGAGTAACGCATCCGGACTGTATTTTTCCTTTGAAAGCGAAGACGGAAACATCTTAATCGACACACTTGGATTAAACAATGTACAGACCGTACCGAGAAATGCACAATTTTCCATCAACGGAAGTATGCACAGCTCTGCCTCCAACCATATTTCCATCAATCAGCTTGTAGAGCTTGATTTTCATAAGGAAACAACAGAACCGGTTACCATTCGGTTTTCACCGGATGCAGATTTGCTGAAGAATGAACTTAACTCGTTTATTGATTCCTATAACAATCTGGTTACCATATCCGAACAAAGCGAGCCGACAAGCATCGGCAGCCGAAACCTGTACCACGATATCTCAGGCATCGTAATTAAGCATCAGGAACAACTCGCCGGCATCGGTCTCACAACCGATGAAAACAACCATCTGATATATGACGATTCCTTTGACGGCACTGTAGCAGCCGACGACATCCAGAAATTATTCGGAACAGGTTCCTCTCTCAAGACGGATATTTTAAACTCGACGATGCGATTAACCGTGGATCCGATGGCATATATCAACAAGCTGATTGTGACTTATCCGAATGTCAACGAAAAAAAGACGTCCACCTATACGCAATCCGTATACAGCGGTCTTATTTACAACAACTATGCTTAAAAAGGCGACAGAATACTCTGCCGCCTTTTTATATGCAAATACAGGTTGGAACAATTATTAAAACAAAAGAATACATATACCTGCAAGTATCAGAAGATGCAGCGGGTAGAAAATATAAAACACCCATTTCAGACTCCATCCGCGTTCCCCATTATAAAAATGTACCGGCAGAATATCAAATAATGCCACAATCTCCAGCTGCGAGATAAGTACCAGCAGCAGACACGGTATGCCAATCCGCAATTCCTTTCTTCGATTGCGCAGCAAATATGCAGCCACGATTGCCAGCACACCGACCGCATCATAATCCGTATTCATCACATAGGCAAGACCTGCCCCGAGTGCAACAACGCCCACAGATAAAATGGCTCGCAATATGATATCTGACTGCATACTCCGGATTCCTTCCAATATCGTAATGACAATCATACCAATCGCAAGTGTAAAAAATACATTTTGATATGTAAATTCTAAAAAGTGACCTTTTCGGATCCATTTTTCTGACAGGTTGAACGCCAGATCAAACGGAATCTCAGACACCACTGCAAAAATCAGCAGCCGTCCGATATAGCGAAAACGATTCCTTGTATGCATAAAGCCTTCGACCAAAAGGAAGATAAAAATCGGAAATGCAAGCCTTCCGATTCCACGCATAACCGTATAAATAATTCCCATCGCATTCATGCGAAGATACCCGGTTGCATCCCAATTATCCGGATTTTTAAATAGAATCTCTTCAAAAACCGTAGCTGCAAAATGATCGATCAGCATGGTAACCATAGCAATCATCTTGAGCGTGCTTCCGGCTATACCATGTTTTTCCATTTGTACTGCATCTTGAAGCTCCATATTTTCTCCGTCCATGACAATCCCCCATATTTATAATGCAGCAAATACCTTGTCTGCCACATCCAAAAGCTCAGAAAACGTATTGATTTCCAGCACCTGATCGTCAATTATGCCAAAGCCGTATTTTGCATGAATAAATGCAACGCCTGCCTGACAGCTCGCCTCATAATCCCCCTGAATATCCCCGACATAAACTGCTTTGGTAAGCGCATTCCGCTCTGCCACGAGCCTGATATTTTCCCCTTTGCTCTTTTCATTATTTCCATAACACTCGATGTCGTCAAAAAAGTGACCAAAGCCATAATGCTCAAGAAATGCCTCAATATAACCGCTTTGGCAATTGCTCACAATATAGAGGTGATACTCCTTTTGAAGCTTTTCCAGAGTCTCCTCAAGCTCCGGATAAAGCACTCCGCCATGCTGACGCAGATATTCGTTTTCCCAATCACAGCATGCGTTAAGCAGCGTCATCTGCTTATCACGCGGCAATTCCGGAAACACAATCCCTGCAATCACATCCATCGTTTTGCCCATCACGCCCTTCACGTCCGCTTCCGTGATAACCATATCCTTCTTATATTCTTTTTGGATAACCTCCGTCCAAGAACCTGCCACACCTGCGGCTGAATCCCACAGCGTTCCATCCATGTCAAATATAATACCTTTTTTCATACTTCCTCCAACTTAAAAATTTATAATGCCTAAATGCTCCAGCAAAATCTTAGTGCCGATTAGAATCAATATAACGCCGCCGACAATCTCTGCCCGTTTTTCATATTTTTTACCAAAGATATTTCCGACATACACACCGATTACCGAAAGGACAAATGTCGTGCAGCCGATAATAACAGCAGCCTCTGCAATCGGATATTTCAAAAAAGCAAATGTAACGCCGACTGCAAGCGCATCAATGCTCGTTGCAATCGCAAGCAGAAGCATTTCCTTGATACGAAGGGGCGGATCCATTTCCACATCTGCTTCCTCTCCCTTATCCGAAACCGCCTCACGAATCATATTTGCACCGATAAGAACAAGCAATATAAACGCAATCCAGTGGTCAATATTCGTAATATATTTTTTAAATCGTACTCCGAGTGCCCATCCGACCACAGGCATCAATGCCTGAAAACCGCCAAAAAACAATCCGATTACAGCCGTCTGTTTTTTGTTTACCTTCTGCATGGACAACCCTTTACAGACAGATACCGCAAACGCATCCATTGCCAATCCGACGCCGATTAAAAAAAGCGAAATAAACAACGACATTTTTTCTCCTTTAACCACAGCTTCCGTCATCAACGGACTCAAAATTGCGCACAGTCCCCTTTGCCCACGGACTCCCGACATCGCATCTGCCATGGTGATACAGCTCACGGACCTCTCCGTCTGCAACCGTATCCTCCACATGCAGATTAATCCGGCTTGTCCCGGCTTCCATACGACTGTCAAGCAGTTCGATAATATTTTCTACATCCTGATAATTTACCATCTTATACTCCTCTTTACTTGTAACATCCTCTCATGCCATTGCATTTTTTTCTGTGAATTTCCTTCTTACAATGATAAAGCACACAAGATGTGCAAGCGCTGTAATAATCCAGCTGACCGGATAGGTCATATACAAGGACTTTGTAGTATGGAATGTATCATACATTCTAAAGAATGTAAATATCCAGATCAGCCGCAGTCCACATGCGCCAATCAAAGATACAATCGTCGGCAGCAAGGAATATCCAAGCCCGCGCAGAGAGCCGACCAGCACATCCATGATTCCACAGAGCGCATATACCCTGCATATAATATTCAGACGAACCATACCTGCCGCCTTTACCGCCTCACTTGACGTATAAAAACCGAGTAATTGATCACCAAACAAAACCGCCAGATTACCGAGCAGCACACCGGTCACAATCACGCATCCTTCGGCTACAAATAAAATCCGGTTGATACGCTCATATTTTCCGGCACCGACATTCTGACTTGTGAAGCTGATATTTCCTTGGTGAAATGCATACATCGCCACATAGACAAATCCCTCGATATTGCTGGCTGCCGAATTTCCTGCCACCACCGTCGAACCAAAGGAATTGACAGAAGACTGGATGATTACATTTGATATTGCAAATATGACTCCCTGAAAGCTTGCGGGAAGGCCAACGCGCAAAATCTCAAGGAAACGCTCCTTATGCAGACGCAGTCCGCGAAACCGCAGACAAATACAGCCCTTCTCCCGCATCATACACGACAAAATCAAGCCCGCGGAGACACACTGTGAAATAACCGTTGCAAGCGCAACTCCTGCAACGCTCATCTGAAATTGAATTACAAACAGCAGGTTCAATCCTACATTGATGACACCGGCTGCCGACAGATAGTAAAGCGGTCGTTTTGTATCACCTACCGCCCGCAATATCGCGCTTCCGAAATTATAAACCATCATGGCAGTCATACCGAGGAAATAAATCCGCAGATATACCGCAGCCAGAGGCAGCACATCCTCCGGTGTCTGCATCCAGATTAAAATCTGTCTTGCCCCAAAGAAGCCGATAATCGTTAAAATCACTCCGCTGATTATGCTGAGCAGCATCGCCGTGTGTACCGTGTCGGACACATCCTCCTCTGCCTTTGCACCATAAAATCTCGCCACTAATACATTCGCACCAATAGAAAGTCCGAGAAAAAAATTTGTCAGGAGATTAATCAGAGCCGTGTTGCTTCCAACTGCTGCCAACGCATTATCTCCGGCATATTTTCCGACCACAATAATATCTGCTGCATTGAACAAAAGCTGTAAAACACTCGAACAGACAAGCGGTAACGTAAATGTCAGAAGCTTCGGCAGAATCGGTCCATTACACATATCCATCTCGTATTTTTTCTTTTCCGCAGTAACCTGCTGTGCCATTTCTTGTTCGCCTCCATTATGCTCATCTTATGTAATCTCTATTCGGACGATATATTTCCGTTTTCTATATTGGGTTTAAAGAAATGCTCATACGCATATTCCCACAAAGTCTGCGAGCCATCCGCAGTTTTACGATTTCGTTCCTGTACCTGCTCCCATTTGACACCACGCGCTTTCCAGTCAAAGCCTCCCGTGCTTGCTGTAAGCATTGCCGGCTGAAAATTATCCATTGTACGTGCAAACTTCGCCTCCGGTGTCTCCTGTGCCTCAAACTCGAGCCAGATATCATATAATGCTCTTGCCTGATCCTCCGGCAGCATATTATAAATGCGGTCCGCTGCCTTTTTCTCACGCTCTGCCTGTGTCTTTTTTCCTTCTTCATCGTAGGCATATGTATCACCTGCATCAATCTCAACCAAATCATGAATCAAAAGCATGGTAACCGTCCTCAAAACGTCGATTTTTTCATTTGCATATTCCGCAAGCAGTATCGTCATAATTGCCATATGCCACGCATGCTCGGCATCATTTTCCCGTGTCCTGCCATCGGTAAGACGCGTGCGCCGCTCTATAAATTTTTCCTTATCGATTTCCTTTAAAAATGATATTTGTTTTTCAAGTCTGTCTTCCATTCCAATAGGTTCCTCTCTTCGTCTTTCCGTCAATCAGATAAATACAGCCCGCTATCAGAAAGCCCATTATAAATCCCACAAAATGTGCGGAATTTCCGATACTGCTGTCCGAAAGCTGGCCTAAAATCACAACTAAAACCACAATCAAAAATCTCCACGGACTCATAAGACCATGCACGCGCTTATCAAACATAATCATCGCAAGATAGCCTCCAAAGATGGCATAAACCGCACCGGAAGCCCCTGCAGAAACCGGATAATCCGCTTTGGATAAGTAATACAAATAAGACCCGATACTTCCGCCAAGTCCGCCTAACAGATAGACAAGCAGAAGCCGGAGCTTGCCAAGCTGTTCCTCTAAGATGTTGCCCATCATAAAAAGACATGCCATGTTGTTAAACAGATGTGAAAAGCTAAAATGCAGAAACATGGCGGTTAAGAACCGGTAATATTCTCCCAAATCCCGCACCGCCGGCACAAACATACCCCCATGCTCGTAGATAAGCATTACATTGTGAGGATCGTCCGGCTGCTTTTGACGCATGACAACAATATAGACAATCACATTGATTAAGACGAGCAGATTTGTACATGTCAAAAAATCCTTGATTGTATGACGCCCCGGAGAAAAAACTGTCCTGTGCGGCGGCGGTTGAATCTGCCTTGCCAGTGTCGGTTCCGCAGCCTGCCCTGTCATGTCATATGATGTCTGCTGCATATCACGAACAGTTGTATCCCCTTCCATCGTGTCTTGCATGGTCTCATTCTGCATAAACTGATTCTGCTCACGCTGCTCATACGGAAACGGGCGTCTCCTTGCATCCATCGGTATGTATTCCCCTCTTTTTTTTGGGTTTTGTCCGTTCTCCATTCCTTACTCCTGCGACCTTTTGCTTGTAAATAATACAACTGCGGCAATCAGATCAATAATTCCTTCCGCCAGATAGAACCAATGATGTCCTGTGATATTCGGAACCAGATTTATCACACACATCAAAGCGAGATACGCACCTGTAACGTAATTCATGTACGGCACGCCCTTAATCAACAAGAACGCAAGCACAACACTGACAAGCAGCGTTACCACATTTCCGGCACTAAATCCGAGTATCAGATTCACGATTCCCTTTACAACCATATACGCGCCAATCAGTGCCGACCATTTTCCACCTGTTTGTTCCATAAAAACACCCCTTTGTTATAAATATAAACTTCATTTTAACATTTTTTTGTGTCTTCGACAACCACTGCATGAAACTGCCTAATCATGTACAAATGTAATGATAAATTCCGTATAGCTTGACAGCTCACTCCGGACGGATATCCTACCACCCATCCCTTCAATAATTGACTTTGTAAGCGAGAGTCCAATGCCGACACTATTCGGATTCACTTCATTGTTTACGCGGTAAAAGCGTTCAAATATATGCTTTTGAGCCTGCTCGGAGATTCCGATTCCCTGATCTTTAACATAGATACGGGTATACATCGGATTTTTCTCTGCGCATATGCTGATTTCTGTGTTCATTTCGGAATAATCTGATGCATTCTTTAAAAGGTTAATCATTGCCTCTACAAGCCAGTCACCATCGCAAACAAGCTTTATCCCTGGTTTCACATCTATCCGCAAGGTCTGCCCACGTTCGATTGTCAGATAGGCAACACCCTCTGCCGCCTGCGCCACAAGCAGCGAAAGGTCACAGCTTCGCATATCAAACTGAATCGCACCTGCCTCAATTCGAGCAAGCTTTAGCATCGACAAAACCATCCACTCCATCCGCAAAATCTGATTGCGGGATTCCAAAAGCATCTGCTGCCGTTTTGTTTCCTCCTGAACACGTCCATCACACAGAAGATCAAAAAAAACTGTCAGGGACGCCAGCGGTGTTTTCAGCTGATGTGAGATATCAGAAATAACATCCCGTAAAAAGATTTTTTCCTCCTGCTCCTTCCGGTTGCTCTGTTTAAGCGCCAGAACAAGCTTGTACAGATTTGTATAGAGCATACCGACTTCTCCGCTTTTATACTCCTCCTTTGCAATCGCATCTGCGCCCTCCAAAATATCCGTCATAATATCCGTTACTTGCCGGATATCCTTGCTCATCATCGAAATCTGCCTTCGTGCCATAAGATAAATCACAAATACGAACACAAGAAAAAAAGCCAGAATTACATACAGTTTCCAGCCAAATATATCCAACACCCAAAAACACAATGCAACAAGCAGTAGAATCATACAACTGCTGCATATCAGGTATATGCGATTAAATTTTTCAAGCTCATAGCTTTCTTCCCTCATAGCTCCTGTCTAAACCGATAACCCATGCCACGCACCGTCTCGATATATGCGCCATCTGCTCCAAGCTTTGCACGCAGACGCTTCACATAAACGGAAAGTGTATTATCCTCAAAAAATTCGCCATCCACATCGTAAAGATTTCTCATCAATGTTGTGCGGGTCATAACGTTTCCCCGGTTGCGTAAGAGTTCACCGAGAAGGCGAAGCTCACTGGTTGTACAATCCAGTGTCTCACCATTTTGCTCAAGTTTAAATGCCGCCGGAAAAAAGCAGGAGGACCCAAAGCATATCTTCTGATTGCTATCCTTTTTTTGGTATTGGCTGCGTCTAATATTTCCGGCGATACGTGCAAGCAGTTCCTTGACACGATACGGCTTCGCCACATAATCATCTGCGCCACTTTCCAGCCCTTGCACGATATTCGCTTCCTCCGCAACTGCTGTCAGAAAAATAATCGGAGTCTGATTCCCACTTGTACGAAGCTCCTTACAAAGAGTAAGACCATTTCCATCAGGAAGCATCACATCCAAGAGTATAAGGTCAATGTCCGCACGTATATGTTTCCGCGCATCAGCAAGTGTTCCTGCGGAAATAACCTCATAGCCTTCCGATGTGAGCGCATATTCGGTTCCCATGACAAGCGCGAAATCATCCTCCACCATCAATATTTTATATGCCATACTGCTTCCCCTTTTTATACCATCCTATTAAAATCTGCAATTCCTATCAAAAGCATCCGACAAGAACTATCTGTATTTTAACATGCTTTCCGCATCGCTTCAAGCGGGTTTAGGCGGGATGCCCACCGCGCCGGTAAATATCCTGCCAAAAGGCCGAGCACCGTCGATGCAAGTACCGCAATACCCATAAGACCGGGAGAAATCACAGCAAGCTTTGCTCCCTTTTCAAGCATCAGCAGAGACACAGCTGCCTTATTCAGAATTCCTTGAAAAACAAGGGATACCAATACACCAAGAATACCGCCTAAAAATCCAAACATACCCGCCTCAAGCAGATACATCCAATTTAATTCTCCGATATCACAGCCAAGCACCTTCAAAAGACCAATCTCATCGACACGGTCATAAACCGCCGTCATCATCGTGTTGCTGATACCGATAACAGCAACCAGCAAAGATATCATACCAATTCCGCCAAGCAACAGCTCTATCATCCGAACAGTCTTTTTTGCAGAGTCCAAATATTCCTTCGCATTCTGTGTCTGATATCCCATATCCTTTAATTTTTTTACAATAAAATCAACATCCTCCATATCTTCCGCCACAACAACCGCACTTGTGTATACCCAATCACTGTAAGGATTCCCACTCGAATCCACAGCCTGTCCAATCGGTACGCCCTCCGCATTTAACTTTAAATATCTTATCAGCACATCCATATCGCAAAATATACTTTGTGCATCTTCAGTAAAAGCATCCGCGCTTCCTGCAAGGACACCGCTTACCTTCAAGCTGCTCTGTAATACCGAATCCCCATATCCGATTTCCGCCTTCACGTTTTTCCCGACCAGCGCATCCAGATTTCCGCCCATATCCTTATAATTTGTACCAAGCTTCTCGTTAAACATTATATAACCCATTGAATTTCCAAAGATAAGCTCCGGTTTCTGCATACTTCCTGCCCTTATGGAATTATCCGTCAGGGACAGCCGTTCTAATTCCTCCGCAGGCAAACCAATCAGATTTGTATAAATCGTATACTGATCGTAAGTAAAAATCGCAAAAACCTCATACCTCATATAAACGCGCGCAACATGGTCGATTCCTTCCAGCTTTTCCACATTATGCTCTGTCAACAGCTTCTTTTTGTTGTTCGTCCCTTCCGGTGCCTGCACGACAATCTGCCTGAGAGATGCATCATCGCCAAACTGGGAAAGAAGCTCCTGCTTTACACCCATTCCCAAAGCCAGAAGCGACACTACGGCAACAACTCCGATTGTGACGCCGAGCAGGGTCAGTATTGTCCTCGCCTTCCTGCGCCGCATATTCATAAACGTCAGATAAACCGTAAAATGCATCAAATCTCCTCCAGTCGCTTCTTCCTTTTGCGCCACCTTACTATCCTTATCACAAGCATACCCACAAGCAACAGGCAAACACATAAAACCATCCATGTCCGTTTACTGATTCCTGTTTTCTCCGGTGTCTCCTTCAAGGTTTCCAAGTCCTCATAATTTATCGTATCGACGGAAACCCACACATTCACCTTCTCCGTGTAACAATTGCCTTCCTTATCTTCATAGGTAATTGTCAGCACATCCTTCGGCCGCCCCTCTGTTCCGTCTGTCACATGCGTTGCCTTTGTAATCAGGTCAATCGTACCACTCTTTCCGGCTTCAATCGTACCAATATAGGTCGTTTGCTTTTCAACATGTTCTCCCTCAATTTCAGCGCTAACATTATAAAGGCTGCCCTCACCGAGATTGTTGACCTTGGCGGTAAGCTCCATATCATCCCCCACCTTAATCGTGTCCGAAAGAACATCTGTCACGGAAACCCGCTGCTTAAGCACAACCGGCAGATACAATATATCCTCCATTGTATATGGCGTCCCATAGCCGTCCTCATATTCCATTTTTATCGTCAATTTATATGCCCGTTCAGAAAGTCCGGCTACCGCACACATTGCAAATGTAAGCTCCTGCATGCTATCACCTGCAAGCTCTGGCACATAGGCACTTCCGGCATTCCCAATCGCATACAATTCTCCGGTGTCTGATAAGACAGAGACCTTCATATTCCGCACTTTATTTTTCGAAGTATTCGTCACAGTAACGGAAAGGGAAAATTCCTCTCCGGAAACAATCTCTTCCTGCGCAACTGTGTATGCCGTAACTAATACCTTTGGTTCTGCTGCTTCTGCCCTTTTACCGGACACATCTGTAAACAGACAAACAAATAATAGCAAAACTAAACCAACTGCCATCTTTCTTTTTTTATACCACATCTGTATCTCCTCCTAAGCTCCAATATAAGCGCTTGTAAAACGCATAGAAAATGTGTAAAACGATACTTCTCAAGTTTCCTCCACAATTTTGCCGTCCGCAATACGAATAATACGGTCCGCCTCACGGGCAAGATCTGCATTATGCGTAATTAAAACAAGGGTCTGATTCAGCTTTTTTACAGAATTGGTAAGCAGTGCCAAAACCTCGTTCCCATTTGCTGAATCAAGCGCGCCTGTCGGCTCATCCGCCAGAATCAGATTCGGGCGGTTGGCAAGTGCACGTGCAATCGCAGTACGCTGCTGCTGCCCACCGGACAACTGATTTGGCAAATACTTTCGCCTATCCTTTAATCCAAGCAATTCAATAATATGATCTATGTATCCCTTGTTCGGCTTTCTATGATCCAGTAATATCGGCATACAAATATTCTCCTCGACTGTAAGCACCGGTATCAGGTGATAGGACTGAAATACAAACCCGATTTTTCTTCTTCGAAATACCGACATTGCATCATCATCGAGCGTTGTAATATCCCGATCCTCCACGATAATCTTGCCGCTTGTCACGGTGTCAACACCACCCATGACATGAAGCAGTGTCGATTTACCGGAACCGGAAGCTCCGACAACTGCAAGGAATTCACCTTTTTCGACAGTCAGATTTACATCATCCAATGCCCACACACGCGTATCTCCACTGCCATATATCTTTGTTACATGCTCCATTTTTATAATATCCATATCGTTCCTCCCTGCTATTTGAACATACACTCATGCAAAATTTGTCTTTGGCAAATGAACGAACGCTACATGTCATCTGCAAAGCACAAGCTTCTACCTTAGATTACTCAGAGTTCGGTATCACGCCCTGTCCCATCCTGCGCATCGGAATATAGACAGAGCTGCAAAATATAGTCAGAGATATCATTAATCCGACTACTACCGCTATTATCGGGTATGAGAAGCGAATCCCCAGCATAACATTCATGGGCTTAAACATCGGAGCAATCACGGCAAAGCCAAGTGCATCTCCAATTATATTTGCCACAAGCGTTGTAATAACGCCCTCCAGCATAACCATTCGCCGAAGCCTCTTAACCGATACTCCTATCACTCTCAGCTGTGCAAACTCCAATCGCCGCAAATGCAGATTACTTGCAGTCGTATTAATAATATTGAGCGAGCTCATAACCAGAAGAAATAATACAAACATTCCCACATATGCAGCCATTTTCTGTGAACTCTGTATTTCCTGAATCGTTGATATGACATAGGAATTCACGCTGTCACTATCATACTCAGCCAAATTTAGGCGCTCAACAAACGCAGAATCGATATCCTTCATATTTATCTTATATTTAATACCCGTCGCATCGCCATCGCTAAGCCCGGTCATTGCAAAATATCTTTTTAGCGGAACAATCGCTTTGACAAAGCCAGGTGCATACAGATTATCCTTTTCCTCACGGACAATACCTTCCACGACATAGGTTTCCGTACCCTTACCGGACAAAAACGTGATTTCATCCCCGACCTCATAATCCGTCACCTGATAGTCATACACTGTCATATCTGTAACCTCATAATTATCCGTATCGTCCGTTTTCTTATTCGTCCGGCATGTCTGCACAAGTATGATTCCATGCTCGCTCACATCCAGCGTCCCATCCACCAGACTATTCTCATACCACTGATATTCCTCCTCATCGCATCCGTATACAAGCAAGCTGCTGCAAAGCTTAATCGCCTCATCCTTATTTGACTTTACAGCATTCTGAATGGCAGTTCCCTCATAGGTCTCATTCAGGAAAGCAGATTCATAATGTGACAAAAAATCCTCCCTGTCTGCCGCATAAAATACGGACGCATACATGGATTTTGTTCGAATTACCGCTGAATCCTTTGCTATTTCACGAAGTAACGCTTCATCCGGCAATGCTCCTTTTGCCGTATCTACATCCTTATCCTCGCTGATCGGTTCGTAAAAATACACCTGATACTCCCCAACCGTATCATATACCAGCTTCGTCGCCAGCTTCATCGACTGTAAAAGAGTAGCAACCCCGACAAATGCTGCAATGCCGAGTGCAAATGATGCAACGGACTTAAAAAATCTGCCTTTATTTGCCATAAGACTTTTATATGCATAGTCTCCATCCACGCCAAACAACAGTCCGAACAGATTTTTACGATTCCTCTTTACCTTCTGTCTTCTTCCCAGTTTGTTCCAATTATCGCGCACAGCTTCCACCGGTGATATCTTTCGAACAGCCTTGCAGTTTTCCTGCATCACAAAATATAAATCTGCCAAAAAAACAATCAACACATATAAAACTGCTATCGCATGAATGCCAGCCTTTATATGCAAAAAGTGACCGATGATAGCAGCTATCGGGTATCCAACCACAAAGCCCAGTGCCATTCCTGTAAGCTCCTGCATAAATCCCATACGAAAAATAACACTTTGAAGCTGCGCCCTTGTAGCTCCTATACAGCGCATAACTCCGTAATCCCGAATCTGTTCAATCGTATTTAATTGGATCGTGTTTCGAATAATTCCAACACCGATAATGGCAAACACAAAAGAAAAAAACAAAAACATGAAAAAGAAAATCAGAACAAGGTTTCCGATGTCTCCCTGCAGATAATACTGCGCAAGCTGCTCATTGACTTCTCCTTTAATTCCGTAACTTTCTGAAATTTGTTTGAAATATGTATTGATTTTATAAGGATTTTGCACATTCACATAAACAGCATCCTCAATGTAAGTATTTGTAAATTCGTCATAATACTTACCTCTGTATGCATTTTTTACATAATCCTGATGAACAATCTCCTCAACAGCTACTGTATCCTCCGGAAAAAATACCATCTCATAATCCGCCTCTGCCCGAACAGCATCCCGTGATTGAAAGAAATAACTGAAATACAAGGTCAGAATGATAAATAGCAGACCCGACGAAAGCATCACTCCTAAAATCGTCAGTATCGTTCTCTTTTTCTGATACTGCAAATATTTCCTTGATATATCGCTATAACCTTCCAAAAAACGCACCCTCCTCTTCCCAGTATCTGTATATTCATTATACAAAGGGAAAATTACAGGTGCGTGACAATCCAAGTGACAATACTGTAAGATTTAATTGTTATCTGTCCTTACTGAATCAAACGCTTTTCGATTCTCGCGTTTAACCTTCTTCTCGAGATAGAGACGTTTATCCGCAATATCCAAAATATCATTAATATTCATAGTCGGAGAGCAAAACGATTCACAGATTCCGACGCTCATCTGAATCGGATACGGCTTATCTACCCGCTTATTGTGCGCTGCCGTAATCTCCAAGATTCTCTGTCGCATAACATTTTCATATTGGGATATTCCAATTAATGCAAATGCAACAAACTCATCTCCGCCGAACCTTGCCACAACATCCGTGTTCCGGAACGCTTCCCGCAAAATATCCGCCATCTCACGAATCGCAAAATCCCCCTCGTCGTGGCCATATCTGTCATTGATCATCTTAAGGTTATCCATATCTGCATAGAGTACCATGACTTCTTTGCCCAGATTCATCGGATTGCTGATGATGGATTGTACATTTTCAAGGAAGCCCCAGCGATTGTACAAACCGGTCAGCTGATCGGTCTTTGACATCTCAGCAAGCCGCTGATTATTCTCAGACATCTGCTCTAAGCTGTCCTGAAGCTGTAAATGTATCTTCTTTTGCTGCTCCAACAGCAGCAGTGATTTTAACGCAATGGATATCTGCACCGTGACCGGAGCCAGATTCTGAAAATACTCACAATGCATCTCACCCATCAGGATTCCATACATCTCCTCTCCGGAAAAGAGCGGTACAAGCACGATTGTGACACGCCGATCCGTCGGCATCTTATCATTTGTAAAAATATCCTCCGTCGCAATCAACTGATTTTCCTCCAGCACATTAAACGAACCGGCTTCATTATAGTATGCCCGGAACAATAATTGCTCCGGCTTTTGAAACGGGACGCCTCGCGGATGTTTGATACTTTCTTCATAAGTGAACAAATATGCAGAGCGCATGCCGATTGCGGAAAGATTATCCAATGCGCGCTCGTACGGAATCCTTCCATTATCATCTAATCGGAACATATCGACCGTCATCGTATTGATAATCCTCGACATCTGCTCGATACCCTCCCGCTGTCCGTGAATCACCTGCCCGTTGATAATCGTAAGCTCCCGGAAAAAGATAGAGAACAGCTCCATAATATCCAACTGCAAATGCAGATCATCCGTGGCATTCCTCAGCTCATACTGCAGAGAAAACAGGACATCCGAAAACAGCTCCGCTTTCGTATACCGAAATAACGGCTGCGAAATAATGCGCGAGAATAAAAGCTGGATATCCTTCTTATTTTCCTCAAACGATACAGGCTCTGTCATCTTGCATAACAGTTTTACAAACATAGAGAGATTTTCCTTAATCTGCCTTATCTTATCTCCCTTGACATAGTTTCCAAACAGATAATTATAGATCTGTTTTATCATCGTATTGCTATTGTCTCCGTGAAAAATATTCTGAATACCGAGCTTCTGCGACATATTCTGGTAGTCAAAGCCGAGACAGCCGCAGGAAGAACGCTTCATGAGATGTGTATTTACCTTTAAATCATCCAGCTTTCCGGTTCGGATAAAGTTGCCCGCCTTCGTGATTGCCTTATAGGAAAGCTCCGCCGCGTTTGCCTCCACTGTCGTCAGCGGCGGGGTCAGAGTTGCCGCAAAGGCAGAGTTATCAAAGCTTACGACAAGCAAATCCTGCCCGACCTTAATACCCATACGCGAGAATGCGCGATATCCGCCAAGTGCCATACGATCATTTGCAAATACGACCGCATCCAATTCAGGGTGTGCCGCCACAAACTCCCCGATCATCTGTTCACTGCTCTCCTCAAAATTGCCGTATATCACATAATCTTCTCTATATGGAATCTCCGTTTCCTTCAGCACCTTTTTATATGCATCCAGCCGTTCCATAGCATCCACATTCGTCGCAGGTCCGCTCACATACCCGATATTTCTTGCATGATGATCCACAATCAGATGTCGAATTCCCTGCATAAACGCAATCTGATTATCAAACACACTGGATGCATAGCCATCCATCTTGGTATAGAGTGTCACGACCGGAATGCCGAGATACTGCTTCAAAAATGCAACACGTTCCTCCTCGGTTACACGAGAGCCAATCATGCCCATCATGATATAGAGCACATCCAAATGCTTTTGACTTGCAAACTGAAATAAGGTATTGTACTGATATTCATACCGAATGTGATCCTCCGAAATGTCTATGCCATCCAGATACATTCCGGGAAAGATATATATATTCGCATCAATTGCAATCGCTCCAAGTTCTGCTCCCTTCACTGCCTCCCTTGTAAAAACCGCATCAATATCATCTACAAATAAACCTATGTTTAATCTCTTTTTCAAACCGATATGCCCCCGTTTCTTCTCCCATTCATCTGTGTGAAAATCAGATTATATTTATTTATAATTTAAATCGGTCTACAATATCCTTCAACTCAACAACGGAATCCCGGCTTTCCCGAAGTCTTTCATAGCCTTCCACGGTCGTATCGACAACCTCCGTAGATTTCTCGGCAATCGCATAAATTCCATCTGCGGAATTCTGTACAGTTTGATTGATATCTTCTACCGAAGATGCAATCCGGACAATGTACTGATCCAATTCCTCCACGGCGCCCTTTACCTGACGCATAACATGTATAAATGCGTCAGCATCCTCATGATATCGTCCGCCGGACTCTTTAAACAGTGTATAATCGCCAAGAACGGTTTGCTCTAAGAATCTCATGACCGCAGTCATGCATTCGGTCATATTTGCGACCGCTTCATTCACTTCTCCAACAATCAGGTCAATACTGTCAACTGTCTGGACTGTCTGGTCTGCAAGCGTACCAATCTCTTTTGCGACAACCGAAAATCCTCTGCCTGCCTCTCCTGCACGTGCCGCTTCAATACTGGCATTTAATGCCAACAGATTCGTCTGCGAAGAAATATTTTTGATGTCCCCGGTCAATTCATTGATACGTGCAACTGCTTTCGACTGTTCAATCGCATTCTCCGTCTTCTGCTTCATCTCGCCGAAGATACTATCTATCTTATCACTGGATTCCCTGCTGACACTCTCCATCTCCTGTGCACGTTTCAAAATCTGCTCGGAATCGTTTTCTCCGTGTTGTGCCAGTTGATATATATTTTGGGAATTACGTTTTACCTCATCTATGCTTTCCACAATACTTGCCGTATTGGAGGAGGCCTCCTTCATTCCGGCAGAGATTTCCTCTGTCGCTGCAGAATTATCCTTTGAACGATTATTATTTTCCTGCATAATAACATTGAGATTATCAACGTTGCTGATAATGGTAGCCTCGACCTGATGAATATTGGCAATCATGTCTCGCAGCACTGTACGCATCTCTTGAATCTCCCGCGCCATAACACCAATCTCATCCTTACGTTGCTGCAATTCATCGCTGTTTGATGTCGATGAAAAATCCAACTTTGCAGTATCGGAAATAATATTTGTCATTTGCCTGATTGGTCTTGAAATACCGTTACTGATAAACACGCCGACTAACGTGGAAATGATAATCGCAAGAAGTCCTGTTCCGAGAATTACCATCTGTATCATATTGGAAGCGGCAAATATCTTATCATCCGGAGCCGTAACAATCAGCTTCATTCCATTTGCCAAATCATAATATGCTAATTCCCTGCCAACATCCTTATATGTATATGCTTTCTTTACTCCCTGATTGCTTGAATCCGCCAAAAAATCGCCTATATTGGCAAGGGAAGAATCCAGTTCCGAAATCTTCTGCCCCATATCCAGCTCTTTGTGATAGTAAATGGAGCCTTGTTCATCCGTCAAAAAACCATAGCCTGTATCAAATAGCTCAATTCCATCCACCATATCCGTAAACTGACTAAAATCAATATCCATACCGATAATTCCTATCGAAGTACCATCCTCCGCATAAATCGGTACTACAAATGAAATCATATAAACATTAATATTCTCATTCAGATATGGCGACATCCACATAGGCGCACCATTCCTGACTGGAATATAATACCAGCCTACATGTGCGTCATCACTCTCATCATACATACTGAAATCTGTAGGTGTTATCGAATCAAACGGTTCGTCCAGTGAATTTCTTGTCAAAAACAAACCCGAGGTCGGATTTGAGTATTCTGGATTGTACCGGATATATGCTGTGATTGCGCCATCCGTGTGCAGAGCAAAATTCTCAATATTCGCCGCAATCTCCTCTGTATATGTATCCGCATAGGACATATCATTCTTAAATTCCTCAAAGTCGAACTCCCGCAATACCATATCACTCAAGGTATTTACTGACTGCTCCACCCGTGAAATCGTGGCATTCAATTCCTTCGCCGCCAGACTGCTATTCAGTCTCAGCATTTCTGCCGCATCTGTTCCCGCACTATCCTTTGCATTTTTTACACATACAAATCCAATAATTACAGCCGTTAAAATTGAACAAATCGCAATTCCCACAATAATTCTTGTTCTTATATTCTTCACAAAGTCCCTCCTTCTCTGGAGCACCCACTCACGCAAAATCTGTCTCCAACAAATGAGTGGCCGCTGCATATCAACCTTCGAGTTACCTGTACAAATTTTTGAAGCAATATAAATATTATATGGAAATGTGTCGTTTGTGTCAATAAAAGCCTGAGTTTTGGATATATTATGAAAAACCACCTTACAGGCGGTTATTCCATGTCCTCTACTGTCGCAAAAAACGCCTCTACAACAACAGGGTCAAAATGTGTGCCGGACTCTTCGCGGATAATCGCATATGCCTTCTCCATCGGCATAGCACTTTTATAACAGCGCTTGGAGGTCAGTGCGTCAAAAACATCCGCAACTGCCATAATTCTCGCACAAAGCGGTATTTTTCCCCCGCTTATACCATAAGGATAACCCTTGCCATCCCACTTCTCATGATGATATGCTGCCATCTCAACTGCCATATTCAGATATCCGGATTCCCCGAGCTCCGCCTTTGCATGCTTAAGCAGCTCCTCACCCGCCGTGGTATGCGTTTTCATAATCTCAAATTCTTCGTCTGTCAGCTTACCCGGCTTGTTCAAAACAGCGTCCGGTATATGTATTTTTCCGATGTCATGGAGCGGTGCTGCCACCACCATATCACTCATATATCTATCCGTCAGAATATCGCTGTATTTTCCCTTCCGTTTCAATTCCTTTGCTATTCGCTCCACATAATCCGCCGTACGTCGAATATGTCCACCCGTATTATCATCCCGGTTTTCAACAACCTCAGCCATAAACCGAATCATCCCCGACTGCATGCCGGAAATCCGTTCGTGGTAAAAGGAACGCTTATTGCCCTGCATAATCAGTACAATAATCATAAGAGTCATAACAAAGACGGAAATACTGCTGATTCCGATAAAAGAAACGAGACTCTGATCATAGACAACGTTTGTCTCCTGCACATTCTCATTATAGACCGCAATCTGTATTGCTGTATTATTGGAAAAAAGCAGCATCAAAATACCAACTATCCAAAGCAGATATTTTTCTAAATTCCTCAGGCTTCTGTGTTGCATATTCTCGCGAAACCAAATTCGCCAATTCCGCCCTTTCACACAAAACAAAATAAGTAGCGCAAACAAGCATCCATAAACAAGCAGCTGGTATATCTGTGTTTCATGAACCGAAAATGAAAAGATATACGGTGGCACAAGCAGAATCGGAATTGTGAGACCACTGATAATACCGGGAAACGGTATCATCAAAAAAAGCCCCAGCAGTCTTTGCCTTTTCCTGCCAAGGCAAATATTTAACCCAATCATAAATAAGACGGAAATAATTGCGACATCTTTTCCAAAAATCAAAAACATAACGACAAGCAATAAGAAGCTTACAACATAAAAAATACGCTGCTTATTAGGCTCCATATCCGGCTCTAAAAATATATATTTTTTCAGCAGAAAGCCTCCAACTGCAATTACTGCCGTTTCCAATATCTCCAATATTTCCGCTTCCATAACCTATTCCCTGTTCCTTTCGCTTTTTCCGCAACCAGCCGTCCTAAAGCTGCCTTTATACTGCATGTTTTTTTATTTTCAATAATAAAAGGATAATACAAACACCCATTATAATATGACCGATTCCCGCAATCCCGGATATCGATGCATCCATGCCTTTATTTAACCCGGTTCCCAATACCTGTACCAAACCTCTCATAAGGAAGCCAATGGCAGTAATATTTAAACCAATCTGATAAAAAACCAGAACCTTGCCGATATTCCCGTCGGAAAACGAAAAGACTTTTTCAATTAACATCAATATGAGGAAAAAGAACATCCCCAACATAAAATAATGCGTATGTATGACAGAGAGATTTGTCTGTCCGCTAAAATGATGAAACTTTGTAAACTCCCTGTAAAACACTCCGAATATCATGGCAGTAATTGCATAAGCAAAAGCCAAATTTGCATAACGTTTGACCATAATCATTATCTTCTCCTTTGTATAAATCATAATTCTGTATCGTTCTTCGCATAATTTTTCATCGGAAATTTACAATACAAAATACATCCTGCCGTAGAGGTCAGCACTTCCGTAATCGGGAAGGTCAACCACACATAATCCAGTCCGATAAAAGAAAATCCCCAAGCAAGCGGCACCAACAGAACGATTTGTCGCAAAACCGTAAGGGCAATGCTTTGCTTTCCCATACCGATTGCCTGAAAGTATGTCGGAATTATCAGTGAAACCGAAATCGGCACAAAGCTGGTTCCTATAATGCGAAGTGCAACCGTTCCGATTTCAAGAATCGTCGGTTCATTCTTTGCAAAAACAGATAAAAGCTGCGTCGGAATCCATTCAAATGCCAAGGTACCAACCGCCATACATGAAGCAGCTACCGCAATGGATTCCCATAGAATCTGCTTACAGCGTTTTATCTCGCCGGCAGCATAGTTATAGCTTAACATCGGTACGATACAGGTTGTCAGCCCTAGGACGGGAATCAAGAAGAAGGTCTGCAATTTATAGTACAGTCCAAGCACCGTTACGGCATCATCCGAAAATGAAGCTAAAATCAGATTGAGTGCTACAATATAAATCGTACACAACGCATTCATCATGATATTCGGTATTCCTGCTTTGTAAATTGACTTAATGTAATTCCACAGTTTCCGAAAGGGGGGATTCTATGATAGCCCTTAAAGCTGACAATTACAGCAGCGAGAAATTGCCCCGATTATCTGTGCAATCATAGGTGTTTTCATGTCACCCTTTGACTGCAAAACCTTGGACCAGTTACTTTCAAGAAAAATACCGATGCTGAACCCGCACACAATTCTACCGTAAATACAGGCATATCTCTGCGCCTGCGGCGTGGAAAGAGACAGCTTTGTATAAATACCCATAATTCCACAGCACACTGCTGCAAATACCGCCCAAGTGACGACAGACAGAAAAAATCCAACGCCCGCAGCTTCCTTTGCCGCCTGTTCCTCCGACAAACCATAGTATTTCGACATCAACGTATTTACTCCGACACCCGTTCCTATGGCAAATGCACTGATTAAAAGCTGTATCGGGAAGATAACGGAAAGCGCGGCTAATCCATCCTTTGAATACTGACCGATAAAATAACTGTCAACAATATTATAAAGTGCCTGAATAAGCTGTGCCAGCATAACCGGTGGTGCTAATCGTAAAAGCAGCCTCGACACTTTTTCCGTCCCAAATAATAAATTACTTTGTTCCATGCTCTCCCTTATTCAAAAAGAACGTATCAATACTTTTCTTAATATCCTCCGGCTTCAGATTCTTCAGCAGATACCCTTCGGCTTTCAGTGACTTTACCTTTGATACACTTTCATAATCATTCTTACCCGTCAGGAACATAACCGGCATATCCGCAAATTCCTGATCCGAGCGAATCATCGCAAGCATCTGCCGTCCGTCACAAACCGGCATTTCATAATCCAAAAGAACGAGATCCGGTTTATTCAGGGAGATACAGCGGATAGCTGCAATGCTTGACTCTGCTAATGTAACATCATAATCATTGCTTAACATTTCACCCACATACTCCCGAATCATCGCGGAATCATCCACTATAAGAATCTTTGGCTTGGAATCTAAGACTTCTTTTCTCTCCAAATATTTCTTAACCTCGTCCATAGCATTCTCTGCTTCGATAGGTGTTCCCACACCATTTTCGAGCAGGTCCGAGGAGATGACACTATAAGCAAAATATCCGGCTCCCGTATCAAACAAAAAGCTGACATTCGGATTTTCCTTTTCATAAATACTGTGAAACTGCTCATACGTCAGAAGATTTTCCGATTGTAATTCAAAACCTCCCTTATCCGCAAACTGTCCTCTAACACGTTCAGCAAACTGTCGTGCTGTGTATCTTGCAGCATGCACAAGCATATTGTCCAGCTTATTTGTCTGAATACCTAAAATTTTACCCACCGTATTGATCAGAAGCTTTTCTTCAAAAACCAAAAAAATCTCCTGCTTTTTTTTACTGTTCTTTTCCGCGTAAATCAGTCTGTAATAAACGCCGTTGCCGAATTTATCACCCTTATATGTATTACTTATAAGATGAGCCTCCAAATGGAAGAGGGAAAATATCGTCTCGACAATCACCTTTTCCATAACCTTAAGCTCTTCATTTGGCAAAAGATTCGACCATCTTTTGACCTTTTTCTCTATTATGGCACGATCATCTGTAAGCGTATGTCCAATCAGCCAGCCCGCACACACACCTAAAAAATGTTCTATCGCATCAGCTGAATACTGGGTCTCCTCAAGCTCTCGTTCCAAAACAGGGAGCATATTGTAGCGAAATCCCCTGTGAAGAAATTTGTGCTGTTCCAACCACTCATAACCAATGGATTCCATATATTTCTCTTCATCTGCGAAATGTTCTATCGCATGCTTTTTAAAAAATTTGATTCCCTCCTGACACGCCCACTGGCTCGAGGTTTCATCGTCCTTAAATGTGTAGAGCTTATTAATTATCTTAAACAATCTTTTATGTTCTTTATCTATACTTTCTACACCAATATTAAATCTATCATTCCACACAAATTTAGCATCCATCGGCATTCCCCCTTCATCTTGTTAATCTAAATTCAGACTGCTTTTGATAATTATCATATTTTCCGATTTCTCTTATGAAAGGTATTATAACAACAAATTCAGAGAATTTCTACCGTTTTTGCATACATATTGATGTTATCCTTGTTTAATATTTTTTAATGTAATATAAAAAAGAAGGTTTATTACAGCCTTCTTTTTGCGTTATTAAAACATTATACCATTTCTGCCCTTTTTACTTTTAATTTATATTTTTACCATATTTGCATTTATCACAGAATTAATAAATTCGAATGTCTTTTCCTTAATTCCCACCTGCTCGGCAAATGCCGAAAAATTGTTTACCGTAGCACTTATTTCACTTATAATATCCTTGCAGCGTCTTTCCCTTATACCCATCTTTGCACCGACCGCAAGAAGATCATCCAACCCTATCATAGCAGTCTTTCCATTTACAGTCATCTGATGAGCACGTAACCATCTATTCGTAGGATTATATGAAAATGTGATATCATAGGCTGGTGAGAGCATCCATTTTCCACTTTTATCCATAATAAAGGAAATATTTTTGACATGATCATCCTGATTAACCGCCAAACAATTAAATACCATTCTTCGATAAAATTGCTCTATCTCTTTATACGATAGTCCTATTTGCTTCATATACATGGCTGCCTGTTCATATCCACATACTCCCGGCTCTTGATAACTAATATGCGCCAATGCTCCAAGTGATTGCATATGAAGCTTCCTTCCATCTTCGCGATCAAATCTTTTTGTCATAAAATGGTGGTCGCCCTCTGAATTATATATCCTGCATTCATTCATTGTAATTCCGCAAGACTGCGCCATAAGATAATACGCATATTCTATTAAGGTATACTCTGGTTTATCCTCTAACCCATGATCACCATTTTTTGCAACATTATCAAACTTCATCAGCCAGTAATCAAATCCGGGGCCTAACTGCATTTGCCCGGATCGCACTTCGTTTGTAGACTCATTCCATGCAATAAGGGCTTTTGCTCTTGCACCTCCTGCCGAGCTTCCAACCTGAACCAACTGCGAATAGGTAAGACTATCATTTACTTTTAATAATATGTTTTCTCTATTGCTTAAAATATCTGACGCGAATTTTACCATTTCCTGTACATTAATATTCTCATCTATATCTGCTATGTCTGTACTTGCGGGAACATATTCAAGCGCGCCCATTCCCCGCTTTCCCGTGTAACAAAGTCTGTCGATAGCTGTAAAATCCGCCAATGACTTTCCCAGAGTCGAAAGCCATTGTTCTATAACTGTATTGCCGAATCTATCAGGCAGAGAATCTGCCACCAGTCCCGGCATTCCATAAAAAGGTTCATCAACCAAAGCAGGAAACGCATATATATTTTTTCCAAGGGGCATTCTTATCGGCGAAACTTCAATTCCACTGTTAATAAAATCTGCATCATATTCAAAAGACGCATATGCTTTTGAAATATCTTGATGAATAATGCCAATTCTCGTACCCCACAGGTATATCTCCGCCGTATCATTCATTCCTCGTCACCCCACTTAAATTCATTCTTCGACGTCTTTTTCCTTACTCGTTTAGGCTTATTCTCCGCTTTATTCAAATAATAAGATGGTCTCTTTGTCTGATCCGGAACAAGTAATTCTATGTTATCGCCAAGTCCCAATGCTAAAAGAATTTTGAATAAATTGTCAACCTGCACGGATTCTCCTTGTTCCAATCTGGATATACTTCTTTTGGAAACGCCTGATTTATCCTCAAGGTCCTGCTGTGATAATTCATTCATGATTCGATAGGTCTTTATTTTCTGCCCTAATTCTTTAATATATTCCTGATAATTTTTTTGAAAATTCATATTATCACGCCATTTCTGTCTTTTTAATGATTGTATTATATATCAAGAAGTCGGATTTGTCTATTTATTTTTAAATTTACAACGTATGTAAAAATTTCGGGTGAATTGCAGTCCGAGATAAAAATTTCGTGTAAAAATCTCTTGCGCATTAACAAAAACCTCCTTTTTACTTTACACTATACACCCACATTCCCTTTATCTGTCCGCTGATTGTGTCATAATCCCACGTCTTATTGCTTCTTATCCGGCTATATGGGTCATTTACCAGAAATCCACTCTGGTCATAACCATAAATAACAATAAAATGCCCTGTCGTAGTAAAATCTCCCGGACCCATGGAGCAGATTATCATATGCCCGTTATCCAGATGCTCTTTCATGCTCTCCTCCCACAAAGGCAGCTCCTCTGCCGACACACCGTACTGTGCGGTTGCATCCGTCATTAAACTCCATGAAGTTCCCGCTCCATATTCGTAGTATCCCATATCCATGCTATAAGCAGCAATGGCATCCGGTGTTGCGCTCTCGTTTCCGGTAAGACTGAAAATCACCATGGACAGACATGTCGGTCCACACCCGGAAAGCCCAATGTTATCCTCGCCATATGGAACATATCCCCACCTTGCATCCCACTGTAAAAACAGCGGATATTTCTCTGCTTTTTCCTCATCACGGATTCCACCCTGCACGATGGGTTCCGAATCCGGATAGTTCTTGACAAACTCCATGATTTCCGGGTTTTTTTCTAACGCCTCCAGCATAGCTTCCGGATAAAGCTCCTTATTCTCAAATATTTCCTTCCATGTGTCTGTCTCCTCCAAGTCCTCCACACACGTAAGCTCCGTTTTAACAGAATCATCGGATCGTTTTGCCAGAACCTTTATAACAATTGTTCCTATGACGAAGTCTATAATAATAATCCCTATACACACCGCCAATTGCAGAAGTTTTTTGATTCTGCGTTTTTTTCTTCTTTGCATGATACGTTCACGTTTTATCCTCTCTTCTCTCGTCATTGCCATCTCTTCCTCTCTTTTATCCGTTTCATTTCATAACAAAAAATTCCTGTTTCGATACATTCATTGTATCAAAACAGGAATTCACGAATTTTCGTTTTCCATTGAAAAAATATTATAATTCTATACTGAAAATCATACGATTTTCTGACAATCTACAGGAAGCTCCACAAGAAAAGAAATACTTTCATTCATGCTTTGCGCCTTGATGCTGCCTCCATGCAACTCCACAATGTCCTTAGAGATGGCAAGCCCAAGTCCTGTTCCTCCGGTCTTGGAGGAACGCGCCGAGTCCAGACGGAAAAACTGTTCAAAAATACGCTCCAGCTTTTCAGGCGGAATCGTCTTTCCCTTATTTTGCACCAGAATTTCCACCATATCCTCCCTTTGCTGCATGGAAAGAAAAATGTCCGTTTTTACATAGCTGTAATTAACGGCATTTCGAATCAGATTATCAAACACTCTTTCCAGCTTATCAGAATCACATAAAATCTCAACATTCGGAGCAATCTCCATATGCCATTCCAATTGCTTTTCTGCAAGGATCGGATAAAACTCACTGGCAATCTGCTCCAGCATTCTGCTTAAATTAATCCGCTCCACCTCCAACGTCAGCTTAGAAAGATTAAAACGGGTAATATCAAAGAACTCATTAATCAGCTCCTCAAGCCGTTCTGCCTTATTCAAGGCAATACCTGTATATTTTGCCCGTAGCTCTGCGGAGATCTGAGGTTCATCCTGAAGTAGCGTCAGATACCCAATCACAGAGGTAATCGGCGTTTTCAAATCATGGGCAAGATAAGTAACCAGATCATTCTTTCTTTGCTCCGCCTCCCGGGCAATTCTCTCATTTTTCAGGATATTTACCTTTGTCTGATTCATTCTGTTTTCCAGTTCCTTCAATGGTTCCGATAACTGAATCAAATCAGCATCCTCCTGATAAAGCTGCTCTGTGGCATCTACTACCTCCTGAAAAAAAGAAAAGGTTTGCTTCCAATAATGCAGAACAATAACGGACGCCCCTAACAAAATATATGTGCACAGAACAAACCCTTTGTTCCTGTCTGCCCATTGAACAATCCCATAAAAAAGCTCATCCCCATACCAGATAGTCGAATGATAAATCACATTTATCAGGTAATACACTAAAATCCCAAGCAGGCAATATATGGCAATGGAAATCAGAATCCGCAGAAGCATTTGCTGTTTCATTTTCTTTAAAGACACTCTAGTTTTCAATGGTATAACCAACCCCCCAGACTGTTTTCACATACCTTGGCTTTCTAGCCGGTTCCTGTAATTTTTCCCTAAGCCTTGCAATATGCGCCATCACCGTATTATTATTGTCAAAATATTGTTCCTTCCACACGGCTTCAAAAAGCTCCTCTGACGAAACCACGCTCCCCTTATGCTCACATAAATACCACAAAATATCAAATTCTATCGGAGTCAGTGTCAGTTCCTTCTCATTCAGCGTACATTTATGACTTTTCTTTGAAATATGCAATCCCCTGACATCTATTTCCTCCAATTCACGCATATTCAAATCTGCCTGATTATAGCGGGTAAATCTTCGAAGCTGGGTTTTAACCCTCGCCACCAGCTCCAGCGGATTAAAGGGTTTCGTGATATAATCATCCGCGCCTAAGGTCAGCCCTGTAATTTTATCCATATCGGCAACCTTAGCGGTAAGCATTATAATCGGAAATAAATATTTCTCCCGAATTTTCTGACAAAGCGTAAAACCGTCCATATCCGGCAGCATAACATCCAAGATTGCCATACTGAGCTTCTCCCGTTCTACGCAAGCCAGAGCCTCAGCTCCATTATAAAATTTATACACCTGATATCCTTCATTTTTTAAATAAACCTCTACCAAATCTGCTATTTCTATTTCATCATCCACAATCAAAATTTTCTCATTCATAGCAATATCATCCTACTCAGTATTTCTTCTGTATATCATTTTTTATCCCAGTATAGCACTTGCGGTAAAATAATAAAAGGTTTACAGTTTATCCTATTACATGTTAGTTTCCAAACTTATCACCACTTAGAGAAAGCCCGCGAAAGCACTTGCAAAAATCACAGTAAGCACACCCGCTACAACGATAGATAAGCCGCTCATAGCTCCTTCAATCTCACCAATTTCCATCGCCCTTGAGGTGCCGATGGCGTGAGATGCCGTCCCAATTGCAACACCTTTTGCAATCGGTTCTGTAATATGGAATATACGGCACACGCCTTCTGCAATGACATTTCCGAGTACGCCGGTAATGACAATGACTGCAACCGTCAAAGAGATGTACCCGCCAAGCTCCTCACTGACCCCGATTCCAATCGCTGTTGTTATCGATTTTGGAAGAAGGGTAATATAAGCCTCGTGATTAAAATGAAACAGATAAGACAAAAGCAATACACTGCCAAGGCTGGTGACAACTCCTGTGGTAATTCCTACCATAACCGCCGCAATATTTCTTTTCAAGAGCTGAAACTGTTCATATAACGGAACGGCAAGACAGATCGTTGCAGGTGTCAGCAAATAGCTGATATATTTCGCACCCTCATTATAAACAGCATAATCAATGTCAAAAACCAAGAGCGTTGCCGAAGTCAAAATGACTGCAATCAAAAGCGGATTAAAAATTGCCAGCTTAAATTTGTTTTTCAGCACCGTTCCGATGCCATATGAAATCAGGCTGATAAACACACCAAAGAACACGGAGTTTTGAAAGAATTCACCCGTTTGTCTTGTCCTCCCTGCCTTTATGTCGAATGATACCCTGTGTTATCCTGCCCGCCGCTATCATAACTGCAAAGGTGGACACTACCGTGATAACCATATACGCTATCCATGATGGGCGGAGAATCTCCCACACCTCAATAATTCCAACAGCAGCAGGAATGAACATAAGCGGCATAATCTCAATCAAAAAATGACTGGTTTCCTTAATGGATGAAACCTTTATCAATTTTGTTTCCAGACATATAAACAGAATAATGATGCCATATATGCTTGCCGGAAACGGAAGCGGTATCAGCGCATGCAAAATTTCACTTATAAAGGAAATGACAAGAATGATTTCAAATTGTTTAAGATACTTCAAAGCGTTTGCCTCCTAAATATGTCTTGCCATATAATAACATTTTTTTCTCCTTTTTCAATACTTTTTTCATGCAATACTCACATTATACACCACGATTCAAATTATTATATTCAGGAGTACAAGCACCACCAAAAACACAAGATTCGCCACAGTAAAAAGCGCGATATATTTTCCCCTGTATTCTCCGGCTTCCTTTGCCACATTCTTATAAGAGATAAGACTTGCCATAGAGGCTATCAGCGTTCCCAATCCACCCAGATTCGTCCCGACGATAAGCCCTGCCAGATTGTCTGTAAATCCCGACAAAAGCAGAGCCGCCGGTACATTACTGATAACCTGGCTTGCTATGATAGCGGTGTAAGTCTCCCTCCCGGAAATGATACTCTGTAAGAAGCTGCGGAAATCCGGTATCCTTCCCACGTTGCCGATAAAAACAAAGAATCCCACAAAGGTGAGGAGAAGAGAATAATCTACCTTTGTAAGAATTTGCTTGTCTATTATAAATATCGAAATACATACTACTAAAAAAATCGCCTGCCACGGCAATATATGTCCAACTGTCAGCAGACATAGAGAAAATAATACTAGATAAAACACGAACTGAAACACAGTCTTTTTCTCCATTTTGGAAAATTTCTGCGAAGAAAGCTCCTCTAATTTTGGAAATTCATGACAGGTTCTGCCAAGCAATATGCAAAATACTGCCAATAGTACAAATGACAAACATGTATACGGCAGCATGAGCATAAGAAAGCCGCCAACCGAAAGCCCCGCCTTCCCATATAGATACAGGTTTTGGGGATTGCCGATCGGCGTCAGCATACTGCCAAGATTTGCTGCAATGGTCTGCAAAACCACAACCGGTAAAAGAAGCTTTTTCTCAAGTGCCGGTCCAAGCATACGAAGGACAATAAACGCAAATGGCACAAACGTAATGAGTGCCACGTCATTCGTAATCAGCATACCGGAAAAAAAGCACAGAAAAACCAAAGTCAGAACCAGACCGCTCCCGCTTCTTACACTTCCCAAGAGCTTTTTTGCTATCCGATTAAACACACCGATTTTCTGTAATCCAGCCATGACACACATAAGACAAAAAAGAATCGCCAGCGTTCTAAAATCAACATATCCGATATAGTCCCGATCGGGCGGCACAAAAAACATTGAAATTACCGCCAACATAAACGCAACGCACAGAATCGTTTCTTCTTTGAAAAATGTCAATAGCTTCTTCATTGTCATACTCTCCCCGTGTTTTTGTATTCCAAACTTAAATCATCCAAATCGACACTATATCATTATATTTTAGCCAAAACATTAAGAGATTCAAGACTTTCTGCTAATATATTATATCAATCAAAAACAGCCTGCAATGTATAAATTCCATTGCGGGCTGCTATACAGAAGCGTTATTTAATTAGACTATTTTATTTTGCAAAGCATCCACGCCAGAGAAATCTGTGCAGGTGTAGCATTCTTTTCCTTCGCCGTGTTTTGCAGCAATTCCAAAAGCTCCCGATTGCGCTCGATATTTTCCGGCTGATTAACGGCATCGCTGCTCCTATCAGTTTCTCATAATGTGCAGCCCAAATCCACTGCCTGTGCAATCAGCTTTATCATCCGGTCATGGTGCGTCCGGCATATCTATGGATTCTTCTTTTTCAACATATTCATACTTTCTGAGCTTCCTGCCAATAATAACGCAAATCAGACTTCCGCTTACACCGAGTATGAACATCACAAGCGCTGCACCGGAGCCCTTTCCCGTTCCAAAAAGAGTCTTTAGAATCGGTATATTTCCATAAGCATTCATAAATGGCTCGCATACATTGTCCACCATAAAGCCACCTAAAAACAACCCTATCGGAATCGTAAAAAATTGAAATGTATTGCGACATGCATAAACACGCCCTTGTAATTCCACAGGAATGGTGTTTCTCAGGATTACATCCATATTTGCACTCATAATCGGAACAAGAACCCATCCGATTATTTGCCCTACACACCATAATATCGGTTCTCTGGAAAATGCCAACAGGAAATTTTCAATTCCCAAAGAAAAAAGCATTGTCAGATAAATGACCTTTACCCTGTCCTTCGGTTTTTTCATAACCGAAACAATCAGACTTCCTATAACCATGGCGACACCTGAGCAGGAAGTAACAATTCCCAATACCGTAGAACCACCCTTCGGATTCGGAATCACATACCCCGGCAAAGCCGCGTCAAAAGCCGAAGCTACCAAATTCACACCTGACATAAATAAAATCAGCGTCAAAATCAGCGGGTTCTCCTTCAAAAACACAAGTCCCTCTTTTGCAAGCGCCAACACATTTTCTTCTTTATCGCTCTTGTTTTCCGGAATTTTAATAAAAAACAGTAACGCTGCAAATGCAACTATAAAGCTTCCAAGATCAACCGCTATCACACCATAAAGTCCTGAAAATGCATACAGTGCTGTCGCAATCAAAGGATTCAATATCGATGTCAGCGATCTTGACAGAGAAAAAAGTCCGCTTGCCCTCTGATAATACTTTTTAGGAAGAATGAGTGTCATAGCCACTTCTGAAGCCGGCTGTTGTACTGTATTCATGAATCCTGAAACAACATTTAAAACATATAAATACCATTTCATCAGGTGATTCGTGCTGAATAATATAAATATTGTTACCGTGCATAATGCTGCAAATGCATCACAGCCAAGCATCGTCTTCTTTTTGTTAAATCGGTCTGTCAATGCTCCGGCAAATATACTCATCAAAACATACGGTATATAAGAGCATATTGTAAGCGTTGCTGTGCTAAGCGCAGAGCCCGTCTTCTCATACAGCCATAATGTCAACGCAAATGTTGTAATACTGCTGCCAAGCTGCGATACGCTCTGGGTGCTCCAAAGAATCAAAAAATCCTTCAGCTCATATAATTCATCTTTTTTTATACTTTTCATTTCTTTGCTCCTTTTTGTTTGATCTTTTTCAAAACAGAAGCAAAGTCCGAGGATATCAGCATATGCTGTTCCTCCATGCAGCCTCCTCAGACTCTGCATGGAGCTGTTGCAATGCAAAGTATCATTTTTTTATTTCCTTTCATACTTTTATATCCTTTATTATAAAAAAACCGTTACATAAACACAAGCAGATTATATCCACATTTTAATCGAGAATCCAAAAGCATGCTGTAGATTTATTTCTTGACTTTCGTTCAATATATATGCTACGCTCTTTGCTGACGTGGAACGTTAAACGAATCAAATCAGATCAGAAGGTGCCATATACTATGCTTATCAGGAACTATCTTCCCTCGGATTGTAAATCTATAACGGAGCTGTTTTATCAGACTGTCCACTCCATAAATGCAAAGGACTACACTGACGAACAATTAAATGTTTGGGCAACCGGAAATGTGGATATGGAGGAATGGAATCGGTCTTTATCCGAACATTTTTCGCTTGTTGCCATAATAGACGGAATCATAGCCGGCTTTGGTGATATCGATAAAACCGGTTACCTTGACAGACTGTATGTCCACAAGGACTTTCAGCGGCAGGGCATCGCCACAGCCATCTGCGATAAGCTGGAGCCCGCTTTTGCAGTAAGTAAAATTACGACCCATGCCTCCATCACCGCAAAACCATTTTTTCTGCATCGTGGATATCGCATAATCAAGGAACAGCAGGTAATCAGGGAAAATATCCCCCTGACGAATTACGTTATGGAAAAACGGATGTGATTATTTTTTTATCGGATGTCGGATTACCGTCCGCAGCTTTTCCGGTGCTACCCTTCTGGCATCACTCAGATAAATCTCATGATGAAACCGTTTATCCGTAATATCCAATTCATAACCCTCCGCAGTCATGAAGGCATGCATCCTTTCAACCGTAGCCGGTTCATCATCATAAGGGCCTACATGCATGCATTGCACACACAACCCTTCATCATAAGTAAAAAACTCTACCCTTGAAAAATCTTCTTTCTTTTTCCTTGTCGCTTCGTCCACCGCCCACGCAAAATCTTCTCTTGTTACGAAATCCGGCAGTCTGATAATGGATATAAAACAAAAATCCTCTTTCCTGCTGTAATCAATTCCTTTTACACCATTTTGCCACCAGAACCCCTCCAAGGGCGGCACAACGTAATCGAAATAGCCATCAATCTGATGGTCTCCCTTTTTGCTCATTTTAATCGTAAAGGCGATCCCGTAAAGCAAGCCAATGGATTGCTTATACTCACCGCCCTCCATATTCGGATTACCTTTTCCACGAACCGCAATGTAATTCATCGGCGGCACCTTGACAATACTTGGTTTATTCTTCGGCATATAAAATTCCTTGTACTCCTTTTTATAATCAAATGCCATCTTTTCCCACCTCCAGTATTTCCCTTTGCTTCTTTTTACTAAACCCTCCAAGTACAAGCTGATATGATTGATCCAACAAATCCTTTAATACCTCGTCCGGCACTTTTCCATCCGGCTTGACAGAGTTCCAGTGCACTTTATTCATATAATATCCGGGAATGATATCCTCATACTGTTGACGTAAAATATCTCCCTGCTCCGGATCCAGTTTCAATGTAATATAATATGGCGCATCCTTATCATCCAGACAGACTGCCACAAACATTTTTCCGCCAATCTGATAACGGATCCAATTCCATTCCGTCTGAAGATCCTTTGTCACGCCTACTTTACTAAGTAAATATTCATTAATCCATGTATATTTCATATGCTACTCCTCCATTAAATGCTCATGTCATGTTTTCAGTATACTTGTAAAAAATCTAATTTTCAATTATTTCTATGGTTTTTGTCGCTACTGCACTTCGAAAGGCGCTGTCATGCTCGACCAATAACATGGTGGGCGAGAATTTTGCTATGAGCTGTTCGATCTGCATACGCGAGTAAATATCAACAAAATTCAGGGGTTCATCCCATACATACAGGTGCGCTTGCTCACAAAGGCTTCTTGCAATCAACACTTTTTTCTTCTGCCCGCCCGAAAAGTCACGCATATCCTTTTCAAACCGCACCCGTTCAAAATCCATTTTCCTGAGTATGGCTTTAAACAGGCTTTCATCAATCTGATTGATTTGTGCAAATTCGGACAGCGTTCCTCTCAAATGAGCTGTGTCCTGCGGCACATAAGAAATCACAAGTCCGGAACCGATCGTTACCGTTCCACTATGCTGTATCTTCTCATCTGACAAAAGCTTCAGCAAACTGCTTTTCCCGCTTCCGTTTTTTCCATCTATAAACACCCGCTCTCCCTGATGTATTTCAAATGACATAGGATTGCAAACCTGTCTGCCGTCATACAGAACCGAAACATCCGAAAAGGAAACGAGCAAATCTGCATGATACGCAAGCGGGCATATTTTCAAATCGTCCGCTGTTTCTGTATTTTTAAGTAATTGCGATTTTTGTTCAATTGCCTGCTGTTGTCTTGCCTCGATCGCTTTGGAACGCTTCATCATTTTTGCAGCTTTATGCCCGACATATCCCTTGTCTATTTTAGAACCGGCATTTCTCGTACCGGTTTTGGTCTTTTCCACCGCATCAGACCAATTGGACGTGCGTCTTACGGATTGCTGCAAGCGGTTGATATCCTTCTTCAAGCGCTCATTTTGTGCTGCCTCAAATTCCTGTTTTTGTTCAAAATTCGCCATCCATGACGAAAAATCACCATTTTGCACCTCAATATCTGCCCGGTTAAGTGATAAAATATGGTCCACACATCCATCCAAGAACCGACGATCATGGGATACTAAAATAAATCCTTTTTTCTTCTTTAAGTATGCCGCCACCCTTTCACGAGCATAGACATCCAAATGATTGGTCGGCTCATCAATCAGCAAAAAATGTCCTTCATTCAGAAAAAGTGCCGCAAGCAGCACCTTCGTCTGCTCACCGTTCGATAGTGTTTCAAAAGGACGCCACAACACCTCTGCATCAACATCGAGATAGGAAAGCTCTCTTATCAGCTCCCATTCCTCTGCCAGAGGGCAGACATCCTGTAATATATCCTCCGTTATCCTGCTCTTATCCGAAACAATATATGGGAAATAATCAAATTCGGCAGAGCTGATTATTTTTCCCGAATATTCATACTTTCCAAGTAGCAAATTGAGAAATGTTGTTTTCCCTCTGCCATTTCGTCCTACAAACCCAAGCTTCCAATCGGTATCTATCTGAAAATTTGCATTTTCAAAAATGGCATCATAGCTGGAAGGATATGCAAAAGTAAGATTCTCCACTTTAATCATTGACATAAATAAGCGCCTCCTTATTTTCAAATAACAAAAGCTGCAAGAAAGAATCTCTTGCAGCCCAAAACAGCGTAATATATCACTAAAATGTGATGATATAAACTATATAATGAGTGAAAAGACTTATTACTTTCTTGCAATCGATACAGTAATCCCCTTGAATAGAATTGCTGTGTTAATATTTTTATTTGCAAGAAAAAATAATCATCTTTCCACCTCTTTCGTTTTCGTTAAAAAATATTCTAACATAAGTAACTGTAAAAAGCAATCAAAGCTATTACATGTATTATATTCTTAAATCCTATATTTAGATATCCAAGTCCTCATGCAATTGTACTATATTATTTTACTTGATATGTTTCCCCCTCTTACCTCGCGCGCTCCAGATACACCAAATGGACTCAGCGGAAACGAACCGGGCACGAATTTCTAAAAATTTCTTCTTGACAATTTTTTCTGAGTAGTATACTATATTCATACATTTGGGGTGAAAAAATCCCCATTTTCGAGAAACTACGAACACATCTTTTATTCCCAAAACGAATTTCAACCTAATCGAGCCACACGAATACATCTTTCATTTTCTAAAATGAACTCAATTTTCATCAATTAAAACAAACACAAATTTTATCGAATATTGCGAATACATCTTTATTTTTCTACGCGAATCCAAATTTAAACGAGTATCACGAACAACCTCATTGCAGGGATATGCAAAATACTATTTTAAATTATGAACTGTCCTTTGACCGATTTTGTAGATCGAGATGCCGATCGTAGCTGCAACAACTATACCATCATGAAAATTTTAAACATATTGAAGCTGCCGGACAAATTTATGAATGTAACCTTCAGGGATTTGATATTCGTAATATTTCAGTATTCTCTTCTGAAGGATACGGAACAGAGCAAGCTGGCGGATGAAGCACTCGAAAACCTCGCAAATTTAATAATCAATAATAATTATTTTTTATATGAAAGGTAAGGTGATAAGCATGCAAAAAAGAAAAAGCTTAAGCAAATGGTATTCCGAAAGCCTCGCTGGCTTTTACGAATCCCTGCGGGCACAGAACAAATATATGCGTATGAATACCACAACACTTCTTGAATATTTGAGGCTGCGCAACGAAAACGTGCTGGACAATATTCCCAACTGGGATGAAGGTAAAAATACAGTTGCAGATACAGTGCAAATTGCTGTTGACAGTCTGAAGCTTACCAGAAAAGATGGAGACATTCAAGGAATTCTGGATGCAATGGCAATACTGCATACCATTCTTATATCTCCGTTTGCACAATGGCTTACGGATACAGATTACATTCCGGAGCCGGAGTATTTAGAAAATACATGTCTGTCACATTATGCTCTGCTTCGCCCAAGTACAGCTTCAACAAACAAAGAAAGGATTTGATAATTATGTATAACAGAACACCAAAATTAATAAAGGAAACCGCAAGAGGCTGCAAAATCTATTCACTCGAAGACAGCTTCTTTCAATCACGGGAAATATTTCTGCTTGATCCGGTCGATGCAGATTCTTCAAATGAACTCATCAAACAACTGCTTTATTTGAATAAGGAAAATCCCGAGGAAGAAATCACCCTGTACATTAACTGCCCGGGTGGCGAAGTAACAAGCGGACTTGCAGTATATGACTGCATCCGCCTGATCGACGCACCTGTGAGAACAGTCTGCACCGGCATGGCAGCAAGCATGGGCTCCATACTGTTTCTCGCCGGTGATAAAAGGGAAATGCTTCCTCATACGAAAATCATGGTTCACGACCCGACATTTGCCACCCGCGACATTGGGGGAATGAAGCCGCTGGAAATTCAAAAAGAGGTCGATGACCTTATGAACATCAGGGAAACCTTGTGCGAAATCATTGCCGAGAGAATCGGAAAAAGCAAGGAAGAGGTCTACGAAAAAACCAAGGTTGACAGCTATTTCAGGGCGGAAGAAGCCGTTGAATTCGGTCTGGCAACAGCAATTATTACAACATTGCAGAAAGGATAATACACTATGAATAAAGAAAATTTTTTAAAAACCACAACCGATGCACCAAGAATACTCGCCAAAGAAATTCTGGTTTCTAACAACACATGGGAAACCAGACTCAACAACAACGACCTGATTGTCGGAGCAACCGGCTCCGGCAAGACAAGTGGTTATGTGCTTCCGAATATCAAGCAGCATACCGGAAGCATGATTATTACGGATACCAAAGGGAATCTGTATAAACAGCTGCACAAAGAACTGAAAGCAGACGGCTACGAGGTGCTGGTACTGGACTTTGTGCATCCGAAAAAATCGTGCAGCTACAATCCCCTCGATTATATCGAGACGGATGCACTTACCGGAAGCATCCGGGAGCAGGATGTTGTCACCATTGCACGGGCAATGGTGCCGATACGCTGCAAGAAGGATCCGTTTTGGGAAGATTCAGCCAGAACCGTATTGACAAGTCTGATTGCATTTGTAAAGGAAATGCTGCCAAAAAAAGAACAGAATATGCAAAGCGTGCTGAGATTATTCAGAATCTTAAACGATACATGGGCAGCGAAAAATCTCTTTATCAGTCTCGAGCAGGAAAGACCTGACAGTCTTGCTGTCAGACAGTACAAGAATTATCGCGATGTCATGAATAATACGCCGGTAACATGGGGCTGTATCATGCAGTTTCTGTCAAATAATCTGGCACCATATGATTTTTCAGAGGTAGATAGAATCTACGGAAAAAGAGCCAATTTTCACTTTCAGGATCTTGGGCAGAAGAAGATGGCTCTCTTCGTCAACGTCAGCGACACTGATCGAACATTCGACGGGCTTGCCAACATATTTTACACGCAGGCACTCCAGCAGCTTTGTAAAGCGGCAGACAACAATCCTGATGGACGTTTGCAGGTGCCGGTACGAATCATCATGGATGATTTCGCAAGCAGTGCTTACATTCCGGATTTCGACAAGATTATCTCTGTCATCCGCTCCAGAGAGATATCCGTCAGCCTGATTTTGCAGAGCTTAAGCCAGTTGGAAACTATGTACACTCCCGCGCAGGCAAAGACGATCATCAACGGCTGCGACCATCTGCTGTACCTCGGCGGACAGGATGTGAAAACCGCAGACTATATCAGCATTAAAGCAAATCAGCCCATAGAAAATATATTAAATATGGGGCTGGATGATGCCTATCTGTTTACGAGAGGCTCTGCTCCGCAGCAGGTTGAGAAAATCAATTATTATGATGATGCCGACTATGCCGGTTAATGTCGAATGAATCGCAGACATTAAAACATGCATAGTTAATTGCAAAACCCAAAGTGCCGTTTCAAAGCACTTTGGGTTTTATCTTTGATACGATATTTGCTTTCAGTAGTTTTTATATTATTTAATCGTAATCTATTTTAGGTTAAAAATCAATATTTTAGAACATTTTCGTTACAATATTATTATTCTATAAACAGAGGTGATATTATGGTACGAAACTCTAGAAACTACCGCTTACGTGAACTGCGGGAAGATGCCGATTTAACCCAGACGCAGGTTGCTAAATATCTCGATATGTCACAAACCGGATATTCCAAATACGAAACAGGTGAAAATGATATACCCACCAGCATTTTAATCAGACTATCCAAGCTCTATGGCACAAGCATTGATTATCTGCTCGCTCAGACAAACCAAAAAACACCTTATGAACGAAGGGAAAAGGAATGATATGAATGGTTCCCGACGCACTCTGAAAAGAGTACCTGATTGGTAAAAAAATAACCAGCCTGACAAACTAACGTTCTGTCTGTCAGGCTGGTTAATGTTGTGATTTGGGTTTATAAAGTTACTATAATAAATTGCTGAATTGTTTCAGGTTACTTCTTAGCACCGCAGATAGAACATTCCTGATGGGTTACAGCGACATGGTGCTTAGTGCCAACCTGAACGGTTTCAGTGTGGGTTATACAAGTATCAAAATTATTATATAATGCACACCATCCTCTCGGGTCCGGGTCTGGACAGTTTGGATAACACCTTGTGCAATGTCTTGCACACCATGCATTTCTTTCTGAACAACTCCATATATGGTCGCAGATTGTACCATCTGACCACATGGTTACATCTTCATATGTTGTCTGTTCTTCATAAATCGGCTCATCATATGCTTCCCTATCCACTATCGTAACCCAGTTATGCTGGCAGTTCGCCATAACCGAACCGCTTATACAGCTTTTACCTGATGCAGAGGTCACGTTGTTGTATGTTTTGGCGGGAGCCGCATTTCCCTTTTTCACAAGCGCAATCTGGATTGCTTCCAGTCGCTTTGCAAGTCCCTCCGTACCTGCCGACTCGCCGTTCTTTGCCCAGCCGAGCCAGCCGTATGTCTGCACATGCACGCGGTATGTGATATCGCCCGCATATCCGGTATTGTTGTTTATCTTGATACAGATGGATTCAAGCCGCTTTGCCTGTCCGGTCGTACCGAGGTTTAAGGTTTCATAGCCTTCAACATTTGTTATGGTTCCGGCGGTATCTCCGTAGGTCTGCACGTGCGCCATAGACGCATTTCTTACAAACGAAATTGCATTTTCCGCATGACTGTCTACTGCCGGCACCTGAAACAGACTCAGTATCACCGCTGCCATAACCGCAAATACTTTTACTTTTCTTTTCATATAGTAACTTCCTCCTCTTTTGAACATCCGCTCATGAAAATCTGCCTTCGGCAATTTTGCCTTATATTTATATGACAAGTAAACGCATCAAAAAGTTTTAATATTTTATAAAATTTTTCGATATTTCATTATAATCTGTTTTAGGTTAAAAATCAATATATAATGAGCAATAAACTGCACTGCCATCCGGATTATTATGATACCCGTCTTTCTTAATTACAAAAAATCAGCCCGGCAGACCATAGTGATTTACCGGACTGATAAATTATAAAAATCTCATGAAAATCTCATGAAAATTTGCAAAGCAAATTTTTGTATATACTGATTTACTGACTACAAAGCTCCTCAACTTCCTCCACGGTAAGATGCGTTACTTTTGCGATTTCCTCGATATCACTTCCCTTCTTACTTCTTCATTTTCCTTATAAAATAGAAAATAATGCTTATAAATATCATAGCATTATTCATTCCGGTTGACAACCGGGAAATTGTGATCTTCCCCTCATTCCGAGAATACCTACATTCAAAGATTCAATTTCTCCCCACGCCCAAAATGAATACACCACCTCTGAAAAAAAGAAGCACTCCTGCAAGAGTGCTTCTTTGTTAGTTATAATGCGGAAGATGGGACTTGAACCCACACGATATTGCTACCACAGGCACCTGAAGCCTGCGCGTCTGCCAATTCCGCCACTTCCGC
>CAZLZH010000019.1:0-39475 GCA_964563955.1 uncultured Bacteroides sp.
GAAGCAAAAAAGCATGTACCTGTAAATAAAAACAAATAATGATAACTAAATCAATCAGATGTGAAGAGGAAAAATATCAGATGGAGCCATACAACTTCGGATGATTTTGTTACTAAGGAGTAAGGAAATATGAATATTGAAAAGGGGAAATGGATTCAGTTTGAAGACGGGCTATGCCAAGGCGATAATTTTGATGGTAGAACGGCGCAAATAAACACTGCCTCCTATAAAAAATTTTATGAGGAATATGTTAATCGGAAATCGGCAAAGGAACGAAGGGCAATTTTGATTTTTTTGGATGCAAATCCATGTACAAGAAAAAGAAACAGGAATATAAAAGAGGACGCGCAATCTATAGATAAATTATTGATAGATAGTGTTATGGAGGCATGTACTTTAAGTGAGGATGGACAAGACGAGTTTCTTACAACTGCTGTAGTTAAATGCGAAGATTCGGTTATACAAAATGCAGCTTATATAGATGGGAAGAAAATCAAGGAGATAAAAAATAACACTCAAAAAAAACCGAAAAAAGGAGTTTTAAAAAAGGGCGGTAGAATTATTGATAATAAAAAAATATCATTCGGAGAAAAGTATATACTTACGGGCAATTATATTCTGAAAACTATAGAAAAACATGCAAAAAATATAAGATCTATTATGTTCGGATCCATAATTCAAAATTGGGTGTATGTAATAACAGCACTTTATAATGTTACTATATTTTTGCAAAAAAAAATAATAGGAAAATACAAATATGTGTTAATAATAATTGGTCTTATTTGTTGTTTTATATATAATGAAAAAATGAAAAGTGCGAGAGAAAAAGTAAGTAGTGAAATCGAATATTATAGAAGCCTGGATTTTCCGATTATTTTTTATAATAGAACAGGTAAGGCAAAGAGCTGGATGAAAAATTATATTCTAAAATATATGGAGGGAGAGAAAGAAGAGGAAATTTCGAAGTCTGTTTTTTATATTGGAATGTCTGATTTTGAAATAGAAGAAGAAAAAATACATCAATTTATCATTCCTGAAGGACATTCTGAGTGGGGATTGATCTGTTTATGTAAGCTAGTGCGTGATTTGGCTGATAATCCATGGGGAGAAATTTGGCCGGGAACGGCTATCATTGATAAGATAGAGGAAACAAAATTTGACTCATCGTTGAAAACTGATAGGGAACAAAATAATTTGACTTCAAGATTTCAGGTTTTCAAAATGCCAGATGATGAACAAGTATTAAGGAGTGAAATTGCAAAAAGGCGAAATTGGCATTTTGCAAGAGATCCAGATAGCAAATGCCCAAGAAGTAGATTGTTTCCAATAGGCAATAGTGTGTATGTAATTCGGAGAAATATAAGTTGCGAAGATTTTCTTAAAGACGAGGTATCTAAACTTCAAGAAAAAATTTTGCCTAATATTGATATATTCTTAAACCCCATTAACTATATGTTTTGGCTAATTCAAGTCGATGAAAGTGAATGTAAGATTAGAGAGGGATTAAATACAATATCAAAAATACCAAAAATGTGGTTGAGTGTGTGGCAGAACATTTTGCATTTATTGGGTCAATGTTTACAAAATGAAAAAATCTGGAAATCATGTGAAAGGGAGTTGGGTGACAAGATGGTTGCAATGATAGGTATAAGTTTTGCAGATTATAAAAACTTATTGGAGAATAAAGCATTGAAGAAAGTAGATCAAGAAAAGGACGATCAGGAACAGTTGGTAAAGCAAAAAACAAGATGGGAGTAATATGCAATGAATATAGAAGAAAAAAGACAACAAAGTGGCTTTGCTAGGCAGGAGGAGATAGAAAATATTTTTAGCCATTATTTTTATCAGGAGAATAAAATAAAAGAGGCACATATAACATTCAGTAACGCTTCTAATTGTGGCAAAGGAGGTGTGCCATTATCATGGAATAGTGATAAGGAATGTGTGGCGATTGATCAAACAGATGCACATACTCTGGTAATTGGACCAACAGGATCCAAAAAGAGCCGACTTGTGGCAATGCCGTTGGTAAAAATATTAGGGCAAGCGGGGGAATCCCTGATTATATGTGATCCTAAAGCGGAAATATATGATCGTCTTAGCCAAGAGTTAGAAGATCAGCATTATCATATCGATGTGTTTAATTTGAGAGATCCAAATCGAAGTGCATGTTGGAATCCACTGTCTATTCCATATCATTTTTATCGTCAAGGTAATGTTAATAAAGCATATGAGTTTGTGAAAGACATTGCGGTTAATTTAGTAGCAGGTGTAGAGAATAACAAGGATCCGTTTTGGTATAATAGCGCTTCGACCTTGTTTTTTGGATTGACGGTTTTATTGTTTAAATATTGCAAAGAATATAATTTACCGGAGCATATGGTTCATATGGGTAATATAATTCATCTACGTTGGCGTTTGTTTGAAAGAAATGGGAATATTGAAAGAAATTTTCTTTGGGAATATGGAAAACAGGATGAGATTATCAGAAATGCATTGGTGGGAACGGTGGAAACTGCCAATGACACCCGAGCAGGTATTTTGAGTACTTTTGATGAGCGTATGCAGATTTTTTCCATGCAACCTAATATTATGGATTTGATGTCAGAAAATGATATTTTATTTGAAAAATTACAAAATGAAAAAACTGCCTTGTTCCTTTTACTGCCGGATGAAAAGACAACATATCATCGTTTAGTATCACTGATTATTAAGCAAAGCTACGAGTACATTATTTACTGTAGACAGATAGACCGGGACAATAAGAAATTAAGGATTAACTATGTGTTGGATGAGTTTTCTTCACTCCCTACGATCAGGGATTTTCCAACAATGATTTCTGCAGCAAGAAGTAGAAATATAAGATTTAATCTGTTTGTGCAGAGCAAGAATCAATTAGTTTTAAGATATGCGGAAGAATCGGAAACAATTTTATCGAACTGCACTAATTGGATATTCCTTTTCAGCCGTGAAGTGAAATTTTTGCAGGAACTTTCTGAATTGTGTGGGGTAAGGTATACAGACAGTGGGAAAAAACCATTGCTTGATATCGCAGAATTGCAGCAGTTAAATAAAAATACAGGTGATGCTTTATTGTTGATTGGGAGATTTCGACCTTATCTAGGAAAACTGTTGGACATTGATTCCTATAGCGGACAACTATATAAGCCTTGTGAGATTCCTAAGAGAACAGAGATTTGCAGGCAGGAAATAGATTTTACTGCTTTAATTGATGCGGAAAATGATAAGATGAAACAGGTGGAGCAAACAAGTGCAAAAGATGTCAAAGCATTAGATGAAAATGAGTTAAGATCGAGAGATGAATTGAACATTCCTAAGGATATATCATCTATGTCAAGTGAAGAGATTGATAAAATGATTGCATATATCGACAGAAGAATAGAAGATTTAGAAAAAGAGGAGCAACAGGATAGGGAACAAATAAAGATGGAAAAAGGGGGAGTGGAAAAGCTAGGGAAGGAAGATACGGGAAAGAAAAAACCATTTTGGAAAAATATTGGGTAAATTGTTCTGATAGGAGGTAAAAAATGAAGGGTAATACATATTTGAATGTTCTAGAGTTGAAACATGGATGCAACATGGATGAGATACATCACGTTATTATGGATGTTTTTTCTGATAAGGAAATGGATGAGGGAAAACAGATTGAATTACTTTATACAATTGCTGAAAGATCCTTGAAAAAGGAAGAATTCATAGGAACGTCTACGGATTTTCATAATGTTAGCGTAGAGTGCGCAAGAAGAAACGCAGAGGATCTAGCGTGTGATTATTTAGAGCGTGGTTTGAGTAGGTATCCGAAATCAGTTGATCTTTTGGCAGATTATATAAAATATGGTACAGTATGCGACCGATTGGAGAAGTGCAGAGAGTATTATAACGTTTTGGTTGGGATATCGAAAAGCAACTGGAATTGGAGAGCATTTCGATTTTCAATCGACTACTTGATGACGGAATTGGAAAGGGGAAATAATGGAGATGAGATTAAGAAGTTAGTACTTGCCTTATCTGGTGAATTTCGACAGTTTCTTCCGCATGATGAAAATGGATACCTAGTTCAGGCAGAACTTCATAATAAATTTAATGAAAGAGAATTGGAAATTTCCATTTTGGAAGAAGCAATTGCAAAAATTGTAAAAGCACCTAAGTCACTGTTGCGGTTGGCAGATATTTATTACTCAGAAGGAGAATTAGAAAAGGCTCTTGATTTAATCCATCGATGCGAACGGGATTCGCTTGAGCCTCAGGCGGGAGTAAATCAAGGTTATCTTTATTATTTGGATGGGTTATGCCAATCTAATATTTTGATTAATGAAATGAATAAAGAAGATCAAGTAGAGATAGAGGTGTTTCGTAGCAAAGTTATAGAAATATATGATAATATGAAGATTGCAAGAAAAATTCTGAAAGATGAGCACAGTAGTTTACTTGATGAGTGGAAATTTCTTATTACTTTGCTAGAGACAAAAACTAGAATAGAATATCCATATTATTAGTAATTGATGTAAAAAGGAAGTTATATCTGTTTACATAACATTTTAATATTGGTTTTATTGGTTGAATATAAATAAGAAAAGAGATAAGCGAAGTATGTTAGTTGAATGGGTAAAAAATATCAATGCAAGATGATGTAAACATCCTTACACACCAAAAGAGATGATAACCCAGCTTTGATTACCGTAATGGGCACAATCTGCCCCCAGTGTGCCGTTGTATTGTTTGATTTCTTTTTCCAGATAGTACAAGCCAAGTCCGCGACCTTTTTTACCTTTTGTAGAATATCCCTTTTTGAAAAAGTCACCTAGTTCGTTGATTGAAAAAGCTGTTTCGGACGGATTTCGAATTTCAAATTGCATGGTTTCGTTCTGACAGGATATTCGGATGTAGATGTTGTCGCCGGGAGAACAGGCTTCTAACGCGTTTTCTGTCAGAATCGAGACAAAATCCGAAAGTATGTACTCCGGAGCATGACTTTGGATATCGGTAGACGCAATATCAAAAATCATGCTGATATGCTGGTCATATGCCTTGGTATATAGATTATAAAGCGTGGCAGAAAGGAGCGGCATATTCAGTTGTAACAAAGCATAGGAGCGAGCAGGAAGCTTGTATTCCCTTGCATTTTTGGAAAGCGCGTGGCAGAGGCTTTCGTAGTCCTTGCATGTGAGGGGAAGCTGCTCCAGACTCAGGATTCGATTATTAAATTCGTGCTGATTGGAACGGATCTCATCAATGAGAGCTTTATAAATCGGAAGGTTTTCCTGATAGGAAAGTGTTTTTTGGTGTTCAAGCTGTAAATTCCGTTCGTAATATATCACATATAGATTAAAAATAAACAAAATAGCAGTGAGCGTTATAAAAAACGAAAGCTTTTTATAAAAGTTTGCAGTATCGTTTTTCATGAAAAGCAATGTAACAGCAATAATGAGATAGCTGTTAATCAGCAGTATTTTATACAAAAATGCTGTGCGTTTCAATGTGGAATACAGATGGCGGTATGGCGTAAACCGGAATGCAGCTATCGCGATTACAATCGTTAAAAGATTACCGATGAGCGACATATACTGCTCCTTGTATGAGATATCAATGAATGCAACCAAAAATATAATGATTAGCTGGAACAAAACAATGCTTGTATAGGAAAGACAATACAATAATAAACGGTCAATTAGATTGCCGGACGAGATGGAAAAGGTGTAAAGCAGGTATAGAAAAATGCCGCATATCCATGAAACGGTAGAATAATTATGTCCCAAAACAGAAATTCCGACAACGGATAACGCAAATAAAACATCTTTCATTGTTGGCTTCCATGTATCCAAAAGGAAAAGATGTAAAACTATATAGTATGTAATAAATTCGAGAATGGATGGAATCAGTTCATTTAAAATCATGGATGTCGCTCCGTGCCGTTAAGTTATGAGAGGATATTTTCAATACATTTCTGATAGGTTTTGCTGACAGGAATCGGTATGTTTTTGACATGTACATAATGATTTGTGCGGTCATACTGCGTGATATGTTTCGTGTTGATGATATATTTTCTATGGCATTGTATAAAACCTTCTGTCAATAGCTGGGGAATAGATTGAAATATCAGCTCTCTGGATACTATATCGCCATTCTCCGTTTTAATCAATACCTGATGCGATTTCGCTTCGATATACAGGATATTATCCAAAAAAATTCTATGACGAATACGGTTACTGGCGGTAACGGAGATGCTGTTTGCATCCATAAAACCGGTCAACAGCATCTGCTCAATCTGGAACAGGATATCATCCATGGAATAGGGCTTTGCTATATAATTGTAACAATGGAAATTGGAAAGCGCATATCCGATATGTCCGGACAGAGAGGTTAAAAATAAAATAGGTGCAGAGAAGTATAGGGAATGTTTTCGTACATTTTCAGCAAACTCAAAGCCGCCAAATTTTTCCGTAGTGTTATTTAGCTGAATATCTAATAAAAATAAAGAATAGTATTCACACGTCTGGATGGATTGCTCCAGCAGCTTGTTTGCGTCCTGTAAGGAGAACGCACGATGGATATCCCAGTTGGGATATGCGTTGGAAAGCGTCTCAAATAAAGCGTAATTCTGAACGGCATCGTCTTCTAATATCAAAATCTTACTCATAATATCCCCCACATTAAAGATGTATCAGCACACAGTCTATTATAAAGTACGTGTGGCAAAAAGAAAAGCGATATGAATTGCATTTCAGGTCGTTTTTCACGCATTACAGGTCGTTTTTCTGCAAATGCCTTGAACTTTATGTGTGAAGCATATATAAACAAGATAGGACAAGGAGACGTGTGATGACACAGGAAAGAATTTGGGAAGAACATATAGACAAAACGGCAGAAAAAATACTCTCGTTTTTGGAAACAAAGCAGGGAACAGAAAGAGTATATGCAAAGTATACCTTGAAGGTTATTCTTAGTGAATGTGAGAAGCTGGTTTTATTAAGCATCATATTTGCAGGAGTCGGTCATGCTGTAAGTTATTTATATGCGTTAATTACCATTATATTTCTTCGGATGTTTACAGGGGGTGTGCATAGAAAATCTGTTTTTGGTTGTTTCCTGCATTCGTTTGTTGCATTTGCCATAATCATTTTCATGGGAGAAACCTATATCCTTGGAGAAAACGTGACCTATGTGATTTTAGGATGGATGAGCCTGTTGATTGTGTTGGTGGCACCGATACAGTCAGCGAACCGGATTCATTATAACCAAAAACAAAGATTGCGTTTTAAGTGTAAGGAGATATGTGTCGTGCTTGTTATTCTATTGTTACATAAAATAGTTTCAGCCGGATATTACAATATCATGTTATATGCTGTATGCATGCATGTATTGGAATTGACATATCTCAGTGTCCGAGTCTGTGGAGAAAGGAGAAAAGAAATATGCAGGAACTAAAGAAAGCAATTAGCTGTCATTTGAGTGAGATGGCAACGAAAATTCAGGTCAATTCCAGTTCGCTTTTGGCATGGGGTGAGGTAGAACTGCCAGAAGAGCTTCGTGAAGAATTGGAAGAAACACAAGAAAAGTAATTTGTACGAGGAGGAATTTATTATGAAAATCAAAAAAATTCAAAAGAAACTGGCAGGATGTGCATTGTGCGGAACGTTGTTGGTAGCAGCTATGGGTATAACATCACTGGCAACGGATACCGGATCGAAATCGTTTAGTAATGTGGTTACGGAAAGAACCGTGCATACGACAACCAATAACACAGCGTCAAGCGGTACATTTTCTGCCGGAGCGAGAGGAAATGTTGATACAAGGGTTAGAATTAAAAAGTCAAATGGTACAGTTATAACATCGAAGGTATTTCCGGCAAACACATCTGCACCTTGGCTGTCAACTACTGTTCCAAGTGGACAAGTCAGAAATGTAACAGTTGGCTCAACTAGTGCTGCTGCAACAAGTGGAACCTTAAGCTATACATCAACATACTAAAATACGTGAGCGGGTGAGTGATACATATGCAATTTTTTTATTTAACAGCAAAGGAATACTGGAAAAGCCGTGGAACACTGATGTCAAAGTTTCTGCTGCTTCTTATAGTTTCTGTGGCGTCGTTAGTTTTGATTTGTAAGTTTGACATACATGAGAAGATGGCGACGATGGAGTCGGAATTATATTTATTGGGGAACTATGATATCTGTATTTATGATTCGGATTATGCGGAGCTGGAGCGGGTAAAGCAGGAAGACGGGGTAGAACAGATAGGGTATTACGATACATTTGGTTATGTCGGTATGGGAGAAGCATTCTATCCGGTCTGTTATTTTGACAGTGAAGCGTCTGTTGATATGTATCACATGACCTGCCTGCGGGGAAGATATCCGCAGAAGGGGGATGAAATTGCGGCAGACGTGGATACCTTAAGACAATTAGGCGTCTCTCCCTATCCGGGAGAGACGGTAACATTGTCTGTTTATGACCATGACAAGAACCGTCTGCTGGAGAAGGAATATGAAATATCCGGGGTGTTTCAACTGTCAGATAGTGAAGCATGGGGAAAATATTTGAGATATCCTAGTTGGTATGAAAGGGAAGATGATTATGATATGCCGACCTTTGTCTTAGGACAAAGCTCTGTATGGGAAAGCTGTCAGACGCACAATCTGTGTATTTTTTTTCAGGTGTCCTGGGATGATTGCTGGGAACTTCTTTATGAAAGATTTTCGGATGTGTTTGAAAAAGATGCAGATTGTTTTCGAAGATGGGACATACCAAGTGGGAGACGTTATGGATACTGTTATCTGCTGGGGATTTATAATTCCATCTATGAGGATTATGGAACTATTTCACTCACGGCGATACAACAGGCAATCCGGGATGGAAATATCCATATGGATTACCTTTCGGGGATCATAATCTCGGTCGTCATTGTAATTGCCTGTATATGTGTGCTTCTTGCGGTGTCATTTCTTATCAATATGATACTGGAAGAACGAAGGCAGCAGATATTTGTACTCCGCTCCATCGGAACTCCGGTCTGGGTGATTATACGGAATATATGGATTGAGATTTTATCTCTTTGCGGACTGGGATGCGTGCTTGGAATTCTGCTTGGAGAAGGACTCTTTCGAATCTGTCTGGCTGCCATGCAGGGCATATGGGGAATCAAGATATATGATACAAGCGCAACAGATCCTATCATACGTGCAATAACAAGAAATCCTTATCTGACAGCGGTCGTGATTACTGTAGGCACGATATGTGTTGTGATGAGCATACAGATGTACCGGTTTTTCCGGAAGACGCCGATTGTTATGAAGAATCGCGGAGCGCATCATTCCGTGAAAAAGGAGAAGCTGTTCCCGGTTTTATTAAAAGAGCTGAAATGCAAAGAATATGCGTTAGCCCTGATTGTATCGATTACCATGACGTTTTTTGTTTGCGGGTTTCAGTTTTATAGGAATCTGGCGAAGCATCTGGATACGGAGAATGGCGTAAAGGATATAGAAGCAGATTATTGTATTAAAAACCGGAAGGAATTGAGTGATTCCGCGGTAGGCGTGGAGAAGTGGTCGGAGTATGGTGTGCCTGTTTCGGAGATAGATGCATATCTGGATGATGCAAGGGTCAAAGACATATCGGGATATTGCCGTGTATCTTCGACACATCTGATATATGAAGATACCGACGAGCGGACGGAGGCACTTGCTGAAAATGATCTGCGGCCGGAGAAAAATGCAGATAAATATACGAATGAGGATCAGATGGAATTCGTGGAAGACCGTCTGCGTCAGGCGGGATATGATCTGGATCAGGCGATGATTTATGCGCCGTCTGTTTTGCTGGATGACAGAAGTATTTTGGAGACGGACTGGAATGTGTTGGATGGAACGGTCGATATGGAACGTCTGAAAACAGGTACCGAGGTTGTTTTGTATGTAAAGGATCCGAATCTGAAACGGTTTTTCCATGCCGGCGATATCCTGCCGGTCTGCAATATGGATTATATATCTGTGAAGGATGACATATTTGAGAAGTACAATGTTCCTATGAAGATCGGTGCCATTGTGACAGGAAATATTGACGAGTTCCCTTATAGCATTGGACAATATGGCCCATTCCTTCAGGAGAGCAACGTGATGATCCTCTCTTCGGTTTATGCGGCTGACATATTTGGATATTCCGAGAACCGGTATTCTTCGGTTGACATATATCTGAACCCGGCAACAGATATGAAAGCAATGGATGAGGAATTTAGCATCCTGATAGGAAACAATAAAGGCTGTGTGATAGAGTCCAAGGCAGATATGCGGCAGCAGCAGAGAAATAATATTACGCGGGTGTTTATTATATTCGGTGCTATGGTAATCGCAGTTTTGCTGATGGGGATGATTGCCATCGCAATTATACTCTATGTGCAGAATTTTACGAAACGGCAAAGCTATAAGGTTCTGTATTCCATTGGAGCGGAGAGGAGGACACTGGTCTGGGCAAATGTATTGAAAAATCTGAAGAAGCCATTGATCGGCGCCGGCTGTGCCGTTGGTGTCAATATGTTGCTTGCATGTCTGATTAAATATATATTATTTCCGAAAATTGATGACCTGCTGATGTCACCAAACTGGTTTATTGCCTATTTTGATATGCTTTTAGGAAAATGGTGGCTTGTAGTACTGGTTGTTTTTGTGGGCATGCATGCATTACTGCTGGCGGAGACAGCAGTGTCGATGCGGAAGAAGCAATGGAATAAGGAGGTTCGGTCGTGAGTATATTAAGATGCATAGACGTAAGTAAGGTGTATAAATCAGGAGAGAACAGGGTGCACGCATTGAACCATATTCAATGTGAATTTGATGATGGAAAGATGATTGCCATTATCGGGCCGAGTGGAAGCGGCAAGACAACCTTATTGAATATTCTGGGTGGCTTGGATACACCGGATGAAGGAGAAGTGCTGTTTGACAATGAAGATATATTGCAGTTTAACGAAAAAAAATTAACCCAGTACAGGAGGGAAAGCATAGGCTTTGTGTTTCAGAATTACAGCCTGCTGGAGAATCTGACAGTCCGTGAAAATGTTGCACTGCCGCAGCTCCTGCATAAAAAATATACCGGCCGTACATCGAAGGGGGAAGCTGTACACCGGGACGAAATCGGGAGTCAGGACTGGATTGATGAATTGATTCATGCGGTTGGACTGGAAGACAAGCGGGCGGCACGGGTCAATGAATTAAGCGGCGGACAGAAACAACGGGTAGCCATTGTACGCGCGCTGGTTAATATGCCGAAAATACTTTTATGTGACGAACCTACGGGCAATCTGGATATAGAAAACAGTAAGAAAATGATTGAGCTGCTGCGCGCTTTAAATCAAAAATACAGCATAACGATTATTGTGGTTACACATAATCTGGATATTGCAAAAGCCTGTGACACGATTTTTGAGATAGAAGATGGAAATCTGAAAAAATCGTGATTGGTTTATTCGTTTGTAAGCTTTGTGCAAAAAAGAGTTGTACCGGTTGGCACAACTCTTTTATACATTAACTTAATTTTTCAATCGCAGCTTTGATTCGCTTGAGCGTTTCTTCCTTTCCGAGAATCGACATCAGCTCGGTTGCTCCGCCCGGTGTTGCCTGCTTGCCGGATACGGCGGTTCGAAGCGGCCACATTACAAAGCCGGTTTTATATTCATGCTCCTTTCCGAATGCGGAAAGTGCCTCGAACAGACTGTCATTATCAAATGCATCCTGTGCTTCTAACACCGGAAGAACCTCCTGTAAAAGCTGTAAGGAGTTTTCCGGATTGGTTTTCATTTTCTTGTGGGCGTACATTGCCACGTCATAGTCCGGAACCTCTGCCAGAAAATCAATTTGCTCTTTAATATCCGGAAATACTTCGATTCTTGTTTTTACCATCGCAGCAATTTTCCTTGCGTCCATCTTGTCTCCGACAACCTCTTGGATAAAGGGAAGCGCCATCTCGCAGAACCGGTCATCATCCATTGCCTTGATATATTCTCCGTTCATCCAGCGAAGCTTCGTCATATCCAGTACGGCAGGCGATTTGGAGATATGATGGTAGTCAAAGGCTTCCGCAAGCTCTTCTAACGAATAAATCTCACGGTTATCCTCCGGACACCAGCCAAGCAGTGCCACAAAATTGACGATGGTTTCTGTCAAAAAGCCCTGATCGAGCAAATCCTCAAAGGAGGAGTGTCCGCTTCGCTTAGAAAGCTTTTTATGCTCCTCGTCCGTAATCAGCGGGCAGTGGATATAGGTCGGGACCTCCCAGCCAAAAGCCTCGTACAATCGGTTATATTTTGGAGAGGAGGACAGATATTCATTTCCTCGTACAACGTGCGTAATATTCATGAGATGGTCGTCTACCACATTCGCAAAGTTGTAAGTCGGAAATCCATCAGATTTAATGAGAATCATGTCGTCCAATTCTGCGTTATCCACTGTGATGTCGCCGTAGAGCTCATCTGTAAATGTGGTTGTACCCTCTGTCGGATTATTCTGCCGGATGACATATGGCTTGCCTGCTGCAAGGTTTGCCTCCACCTCCTCTTTGGAAAGACTGAGACAATGCTTGTCATAGTGGGAGATGGTTTTGCCATCCACCTCGGTTACAAGTGTTTTCAGACGACACTCATCACAGAAGCAGTAGTAGGCTTCCCCCTTATCAATTAATTTCTTTGCATATTCTAAGTAGATACCCTTTTTTTGACGTTCACTTTGGACGTAAGGCCCTGCGCCGCCGTCCTTGTCCGGACCCTCATCATGGACGAGACCGGTCTTTTGCAATGTGCGGTAGATAATATCCACGGCACCCTCCACTTCACGTTCCTGGTCTGTGTCCTCAATACGAAGAATAAAATCACCGCCCTCGTGCTTTGCAATCAAATATGCATAGAGTGCGGTTCTCAAATTTCCTACATGCATGCGCCCTGTCGGACTCGGCGCAAATCTGGTTCTTATCTTAGCCATTTTCTGTTTCACAGCCTCCTGTAATATAGTATCAATCAATATGAATAAAATTCTTCTGAAATTATAACAAACGAAAAATCAATTTACAACATAATATTGATTATTGCAGGTTTTTTTAGTATACTACAAAGGGTTGTTCTCTTTTTTTGAGAATGGCGACATTAAACGAAAGTTGGGAAAAGATATGGATCGATCAATGATGGCAATGATATATCTGGTAGCGTTGCTTGCGCTTTTTTTGATATTGATAATTGCTACAATTGCAGTTATCGCAGGTAGGTCAAGGAGACGGTATGACGATGCGGAAGAAGAATCGGAAGCCGGGGATGATGAAATCTTTCAGGATGCTGATGACATGCTTGCGCTTGAGGACGATATCTATGTAGATAATTTGGATTTAGATGTAAACGAAGAGGAAGACCTCGGGGACGATTTTGAGGATTCAGAATCGGTTGATACATTGACCGATGAGGAAGAGGCAGATGAGTTCGATGAAGAATTTGAAGAAGATGATATAGATGATTCAGAGGAAGTGCCGGCGGATATAGATCCGATTCAGCCGAACGCTCCGACTCAGGAATTAGACACAGATGCTGTAAAAAAGGAAAAGAATAAACAGATTGAATCTGCGAGTGTACAGGAAGAAAAGGAAGCTGAACATGAGCCTGTGAGCGCGGAAGTTATGAAGGAAGCTGAACGCGAGCCTGTGAGTGCGGAAGCTTCTGCGACAACAGAGCATGAAAGTGTGGATGTTTCTATGACGACGGCGCATGAGGGCGCGGATGTTTCTGTGACGGAACATGCGAGTGAGGATGCTGTATCACCGACAGATGCACAGGCAACAGAGGATGTAACAGTTTCGGAGAGTACAGAAGCAGAGCCTCCGAAGAAGACAAGAAAGAAACAGAAGCGAAGCAAGGTGCCGGCAGAAACGGAGGATTCCGCATTTGCACAACAGGATTCTTATCAGGATTCCGCCTTTGTTTCGGAAATTCCGAATATTGAATTGAGTAATGAGGCGATAGCTGCCTCTGTCCGTGAAGCAGAGGCAATGGGTGCTGCTATCATGGGAGATTTGAAGGCGGCACAGGTATCGGCGGAAACGATGTTTGGTATCAACGAACAGCTTTCCTCTTACGGTGCAAAGAAGAATAAACGGGCGAAGTCAAAGGTATCCAGCGACGAGGAATTTTACTGGTATAATAAGGAGGATGTTGCGGAGCGCCCGCAGAGACGTCCGGCAGAAGCTTATTATCATTATTTCAATATTGCGAATGACTGTATTGAGGATTTGCTTGTTGAGATGTATGACTGCGCTCTTGTGCGTACAGAAGAAATCCGTTATATCGCCTATGGTATTGAGCCGAAAACCTTGTCTATGAAAGAGATTATGTCGGGTGCAGTGGCAGAGGAGCATAAGCAGAAAGAACCTACCACACAGGATTTGGTATGCATATATGAAAAATGGTGTGGATATGTAGATCATCTGTTTGACAAGGTGGAAATTCATGCGGATGAGTATACGATTGAGGCAATTCGGAAACAACTATGTGAGTACGGACGCAACGATGTTGATGTCCTTTTGGAAGGAAAATAGTATCGCTGTCTGTATAATTGACAAATAAGATGAACAGGGATGAGACAATGGAGATACTGAAACCGAGCTTTGAGACAAAAGAGATATTAGATTATTATTTGGGCTTTAACAGATACAGGGGCTGCGAATTGACAGTCGGAAACAGCATATTCTGGTGTGATTTTTATAATACAAGGTTCACAATTATGGAAGATATGCTTGTATTCGGGCAGGAGGAAAACGGAAAGTTTTCTTCATTTAACTATCCGATTGGCGAGCATGATCCGAAATATGCATTTGATAAGATGGTAGATTATTTTGAAAAAAGTAATCTGCCATTTACATTGTGCATGGTACAGCCGGAAATGTTTGCAGAGATTGAAGCGTGGTATCCGGGCATGTATCAGATTACGTATGATCGGGATGTTGCAGATTATCTTTATACATTTGATACACTTGCAAATCTATCGGGAAAGAAGCTGCATGCAAAGCGAAATCATATCAATCGTTTTCTTGAGAATTATCCGGATTATGAATATGAACGCATCAATGGGAAAAACTGGAGCGAATGTCTTTTGCTTTTAGAGGATTGGGAGGACGCCAGCAGTGATGCGCATTTGGAGGAAAAGCTTCAGGAACAGAAGATTATCCGGTATGCACTTGAGCACAGGAAAAGACTTGGCATGATTGGCGCGTTGATTCGTGTGCATGGAAGAGTTGTGGCATTTACGCTTGGGGAAGCCGTGACAGATGATACATTTGTGATACATTTTGAAAAGGCATACGCAGATGTACAAGGTGCGTATGCCATGATTAATCGTGAATTTGTAAAGCGTGAGTTGACCGCCTATTCCTATATAAACCGAGAGGAGGATATGGGAATCCCGGGACTCAGGCAGGCTAAGCTTTCCTATCAGCCATGCAGCCTTATAGAAAAGGGTACCGTTACTCGGACTGCTCCGGTGAAAGCTTTTCCATAAACAGTGTCAGTACAATGCAGATGACCATAAGTACAATGCCGGCAACGATGGATACAGCAGAAGTTCCCTGCATGTTGTATTCCTGATTGACCTTATAGAAGATAGATAATGGCGATGATAACACGAGCGCCAATATACCACAGAAGGTTGCGGATGGAAAGCGATGCAGTAAATAGTTAATCAGCTTTGATATAAAGAAGATTCCGAGTATACAGCCGATTGCAAATGGAATCAGAATATAAAGCTGATTTAACATTGCCTGAACATCAAATGCCCGAAGGGCGTCTACAAAATCCTTCACAGCGGTAATAATTCCGAAGTAATATCCGAGAATCATCAATACAAGGGAGCCGCTGACACCCGGAATTACCATGGTCGCAGATGCGATAATTCCCATAAAGAATATTTTTATGATTGTACCTGCCGTTGCCGTGAGTGCAATGCCTGATTCGCTGTCTCCATTTAAAAACAGCATGGAAACCGCAATTGCCAAAAAGATTATAAATACAATAATATTAATCGGGAGTGATTTCTTTTCCTCCTTGCTCCAGCCTTCCTTTAAAGACCGTATGATAGCAGGGATTCCGCCGATGATAAGTCCGGTAAAGGCGGCAGAGGTTGCAAACGGATAGTGCGCAAGCAGCCATGGGATGACATAGGTAAAACCTACGATTCCGAGTACCATGCCGATAATGATTGGAAGCAGTGTAAAAAAGCTTTTTTTGAAGCTTTTAAACAGATTGGCAATGGAGGACAGAAGCTTGTCGTAGATGCCGAATGAAACTGCCATAGTTCCACCGCTGACACCCGGAATGACATTTGCAATTCCTACGAATACACCTTTAATCAGATCAACTAAAAAGTTCATAATAATGAAAAATCTCCTTTTCTTTAATAACTGGTAAATTATACTATGCATCTATACAAAATACAAATGAAAAATTCGTGCATGATTTTACAATGATATACAAAAAATAAAAATATTTATATATATAGTTGCATTTCACGTTTTGCCATGCTATGATATGTAGTATCAAAAACTACATGTAATAGAAAATAAAACTTTTTAGCATTTTTTAGTATGGAGTGTATTATGAAGTATAAAATTGTTGGAGACAGTTGTTGTGATTTAACAGCCGAGGATTTAAAAAAAGAATATTTTTGCAGCGTGCCGCTTACGCTTACTGTTGGAGACACAGAGGTTGTGGACGACGAGAACTTCGATCAGGAGAAATATCTTCAGATGGTAGATGCCTGCCCGGAGTGCCCGCGCTCGGCATGTCCATCTCCTGAGACTTATATGGAGAGCTTTGAGGGGGCAGATAATATTTTTGTTGTGACACTTTCTTCAAGGCTGAGCGGTTCTTATAACAGTGCGGTTCTTGCAAAGCAGATATTTCAGGAGACACATCCGGATGTGCATATTCATGTGTTTGATTCGAAGTCTGCGGCGGCAGGCCAGACATTAATCTGCCTGAAGCTGGAGGAGCTGGTTCTTCAGGATTTAGATTTTTCTGCAATTGTAGATGCGACGAAACAGTATATCAGTGAGATGCGCACGATTTTCGTATTGGATAATCTTGATACGATGCGAAAGAACGGACGAATTACAAAGGTAAAGGCATTGGCAGCCAATGTGTTAAATATCAAACCACTTTTGCATGGCGTTGATGGCGAGATTCAGCAGCTCGACCAGGCGAGGGGCATGAATAAGACACTGAATAAGCTGTTATTTCATATAGAAAAAGAAGGCTATGACAAGACGAGAAGAGTCGGTATTACGCAGTGCGGCAGTCTGGAACGATGCAAAAATGTCAAAAAAGTTCTCGTGGAAAAATTCGGTTTTCAGGATGTCAGAATCTTTGATGCCGGAGGGGTAAGCACAACCTATGAAAGCCGTGGCGGCGTTGTGTTAAGCTTTTAAAAGAAAATAATGGTATTAAATCAAAAAACAGGAAAAGACAAGATGTATGAAATATCTTGTCTTTTTTTGTTTTGAATGATACTATTTATAGATACGTTATAAAAGAGGTTTATGGGAAAGGGATGTGCAAAGCCCGGAAGGTAAAAATATGAAGAAGAATATTTTTGGAAAATGGATTGCTGTGGTTATGGGGCTGTGTCTGCTCTGTGGCTGTGGCGGGAAAGAACCGGATTCCGGTACGACGGAGACGGTTCCGATAGGTGGACAGGCGACAGGAACAGATGCGGTAATGCAGCCGACAACAGAAAGCCTGCCAACAGATGCGGATGGTTATTATATTACAAACGATTATGTAAAAACGATCGGTGAGACGATCAATGTGCGTGTCAGTCCGTCGACGGATGCGGATATTTACAAGCTGCTTCCCGGCGGAGAGATTTTGAACCGAACCGGATATAACGAGGAATGGACAAAGGTGTTGGTTGATGGTTATACATTTTATATCTATTCGGAATTTGTAATTCAGACGGAACCGCCTGCCGGCGTGCTGCCGGATCCGACACAGACGGCTACGGAGGCAGATGCAGAAAAAGAGGACAAAATCGTGGTGATTGATCCTGCAAATCAGGCAGTCGTCAATGCAGAGCAGGTGGAAATCGGACCGAATACAGACGAGACAAAGCAGGGCGCTTCGATGGGTAATGTCGGAACAACACTCGGAACAAAAGAGAGTGAGCTGAATCTTACGTATGCGAGACTTTTAAAGGCAGAGCTTGAGCTCAGGGGTTATGAGGTTATCCTGACGAGAGATACGGATGAAATCAATTTGTCAAATAAAGCGAGAGCGGAGCTTGCAAATGAATCCTCTGCAACGGCGTTTGTCCGGATTCAGATGAATTACAGTGAAAACAGTGCGCTGACAGGCGTGATGGCGGTTTGTATGCCGGCGGATAGTCCGTATAATGCACAGTTATATAATGATAGTTATCGTCTTGCAACCCGGCTGTTAGAAGGGGTACTGAATAATACAGCCTGTGAAAATCAGGGGATTTACGAGACGGATCAGATGACAGCAATCAATTGGAGCAACATTCCGGTTGCGCTTGTGAAACTGGGATATTTAAGTAATGCGGAGGATGAAGGGAAATTGGTAGATGCGTCCTATCAGCAGCAGATTATAAAGGGGCTTGCAGATGGATTGGATGCATACTATGGGTATTAAGAAGATGGAGGCATTTAATGCGGGATTATATAATTGTAAGTGATTCGACGGCGGACCTGCCGATTGATAAGGTAAAGGAATTGAAGGTTCGGATTATACCTTTTTCGTATTCGATTGATGAAGAAGTGTATGAGTATTATTTGGATGAGAGAGACGGCGACATCAATGAATTTTACGACCGTCTTCGGAAAGGGGCAATGCCGGTTACCTCGCAGATTAATCCTCAGACGTATAAGGACTATTTTAAAAAGATTGTGGAACAGGGAAATGATATTTTATATATCAGTTTTTCTTCCGGATTAAGCGGTTCGTATCAGAGTTCTCTGATTGGGGCGCAGATGGTGCTTGAGAAATATCCGGATGCAAATATTATATGTGTGGATACCCGTTCGGCAGCCGTTGGACAGGGCGCATTTCTGTGTGAAATCGTTGCGAAAAAGAAACAGGGCATGGATTTAGAGCAGCTTGCTGCATGGGTGGAGGACAATCGGCAATATGTCAGACACTGGTTTATGGTAGAGGATTTATTTCATCTGAAACGCGGCGGACGAGTCTCGATGGTGGAGGCGATGGTCGGAAGCGCATTGAAGATTAAACCGATTTTGAGTGTTGATGAGGATGGGAAGCTGGTTGTGCGTTCCAAGGCGAGAGGCACGAACAAGGCTATGGAATACCTGATTGGAAAAACCGTGGAAGAAGGCGGCGATTTGTCAAAATTGCGTGCGGTAATCGGCTATGCGGGTATGATAGAAAAAGCAGAAAAGTTAAAGGAGATGGCGATTGCTGCCGGTATGAAGGAGGAGAATCTCATGATAGCTCCGATTGGACCGATTATAGGAACCCATGTAGGGCCGGGCATGGTCGCTATCGCGTTTGTAACAAATATGTAACAAACTATTGACAACTTTGTAAGATAATGTTAAACTACTTTCGTAATAAAAATGTAACAAAGATTTTAAGAAAGTTACAGAACATTTTACGATAGGTGAAGAACATGAGCAAAAGAACGAAAATTAAAGTACGGAATTTGCATTTATTTCTTACAAAGAATGTATTTAACAGTCGTTATATAGTCAGAAATATCTTAGTGGCAACTGTGATGATAACGCTTGTTGCAGTTATCTCAGGAACCGTAATGGTTGCAGGAGATAGAAAGGCAGAGAAGGCAGAACAGACAGCTGCTGTCGGCAGTGTGGAGGCTGTTCAGACTTTGGATGGTTCCGTTGTCCTGATGGATGCTTCCGGTACGAGTGTGATTCGCGCAGCATTGGAATCAGATATGACAGCCGATAAGGAAGCAAAGGAAAAAGAAGTTGTAGCTGCTGCAAATGAATTTACAAATAAATGTGTTGCCAATCGTGATCAGGTGAATGTGCGTGCAGAGGCATCTACAGAGTCCGCAATTGTCGGACGCATGAATATCGGTGCCTGTGGTGATGTTGTATCAACAAAGGACGGATGGGTAGAGCTTACATCCGGCGATGTAAAAGGTTTTGTCAAGGAAGAGTATTTGACAATCGGTAAAGATGCATATGAGCTTGCACAGCAATATTATTCCGCAACCGCTGTTGTAACCGAGGATGGTGTATGCCTGCGGGCTGCTGCTTCGAAGGAGGCAGAAGTAATCGGTGCTGTGTACGAGGGTGTTACATATTCAGTTACGACAGAAAAGACGACAGAAGATTGGGTTTGCATTGAGGTTTCCGCAGTAGGTGATGGCTATGTCAGTGCAGATTTTATGAATGTGACAGAAGGCTATCGTGTGGCTGAACCGGTAGAAGTACAAGTAACTACGGAAGCGGATACCGAGGAAGAAACAACACAGTCAGACAAAAAATCAGACGGAAGCATAAAAGAAGTTCAGAATAATAATACATCAAATACGACGACAGAAAGTACAACACAGGCGACAACTGAGGCGCCGAAGGGTGAAGCAAATATCGGAATGACAAGCAGAACACCAATAGCTCTCAGCGATGCAGATATCAATCTGATGGCAGCGGTTATGACATTGGAGTGCGGCGGCGAATCTTATGAGGGACAGCTTGCAGTTGCAAATGTTATCTTAAATCGTTTGCAGATGGGTAATTGGGGCAGCACAATCAGCGATGTTGTATATGCACCATATCAGTTCAGTGTCGTATCAGATCCGAGATTGCAGACACTGATACAGAATGGAGCACAGGCAAGCTGCATTCAGGCAGCAAGGGATGCATGTGCAGGAAATAATAATATCGGAGATTTAATCGGTTTCCGTCCGACATGGAACATGGTAGACTTAAATTCCGTTGCTGCATATAAGCAGATCGGAAATCATATATTCTTTAAATATTGATAAAACGTATATAAAACAGCACCTTCGGGTGCTGTTTTTTGATTGATTGACAGAAAAGTGTTATTTTGTTACACTGAATGAACATATGTGAAAAATTGTTATGGACAAAGAAGGATTTGTTATGAATAGAAGAAAATATGGCGTTGTAATTGTTACCTATAATCGATTGGAACTGTTAAAAGAATGTATCGCATGTTGTTTACAGCAAACGCTACCGTTTCATAAGATTATCGTGGTTGATAATTGCAGTACAGATGGAACGGGGCAGTACCTGAAGCAATTTGAATCAGATGAAAGATTTATTATTGAAACACAGGACTCCAATCTCGGAGGCGCCGGAGGATTTTGCGAAGGCTTGAAGACTGTGGCACACCAGGATGTTGATTGGACCCTGATTATTGATGATGATGCGATGATTGAAAAGGATTATATTGAACAGTGTGATGCCCTGATTCGCAGATATCCGAATATAGCGGCTTGTTCAGGAACCGTTCTGACAGACGGAGTGATTCAGCAAAATCACAGACGGATGATTGCCAGTGACCTTTTACATTTGGAAAAAAATGTACCGCTTGCTGCGTATAAACATAAGAACTTTCGATATGATTTAGCTACATTTTGCGGTCTCATGATAAGCAGAAAAGCATTGCATAAGATAGGATTTCCAAAAGCGGAGTATTTTATCTGGTATGATGATACAGAATATTCTATGCGATTGAGAAAGTTTGGAGGCATTGTTAATGTTAACGCAGCAAAGCTGAATCACAAGACGAAGCTTCCGGAGGATGATAAAAGGGGATTCTTTGCTCGTATGAACTGGAGAACCTACTATGGACATCGAAATCGTTTTGATGCTGTCCGGTCACATTGTAAGAGGATAACAGAGCTTGTGATTATTTTGGAGTTTGCGGTGTTTATAGCCTGTGGCTATTGTATGCAATTATTGCCGGATAAGCGGGAACAGGGTAAATATGTCGTTCAAATGATGAAGGACGCGATGTATGACGGATATCATGGGCGACTTGGTAAAAATGAAAAATATTTTCCGGGTTAAGTGTGGGTCATTTGCCGAATATAAATTTTGGATGGGTGGATGTTCAAAGGAATGGAGGATTATAGGATGGAACAGAATAAAAATAGAATTGCAGCAGTCGTTGTCACCTTCAATAGAAAAGAGCTTTTGAAAGAATGCCTTGCTGCTTTGCTAAATCAGAGTCTGCATGTTTTGGATGTTTTGGTTGTTGATAATGCCAGCACAGACGGCACATATGAATATATTGAAGATATGGTAAATGAAAACGACAATCTGATTTACCTGAATACAGGAAGTAATCTGGGTGGTGCCGGAGGATTTCATTTCGGACTAAAGGAAGCATATAACAGGGGCTATGATTATATGTGGATTATGGATGATGATACGATTGCAAATTCGGATGCTCTTGAGAAGCTTCTTTTGGCTGATAAAAAGTTAAAAGGGAAATACGGATTCCTTGCAAGCTGTGTGCTTTGGACCGATGGTGCATACTGTAATATGAATAAGCCGATGGTGGATACGAAAAATTGTGTGGAAGAATATAATATGCTTGGACAGGGAATCGTGCGGGTCAGCAAGGCTACGTTTGTTTCCCTGTTATTTAAACGAAAGACGATTGAAAAAGTCGGGCTTCCTCTGAAGGAGTATTTTATCTGGGGCGATGATCAGGAGTATACATTGCGTATATCCAGAAGAATCCCATCCTATTTTGTAACGGATAGCAAGGTTGTTCATAAGATGAAAAACAATAACGGGTCAGATATCAGCATTGATGATCCGGAACGTATTGATCGATATGAGCTTGCATTCCGAAATGACAGTTGTACCGCGTGGAAAAATGGAATTATGTATATATTGCAATATTATGAACTGGTTGCTTATATGTATAAAAAGATTTTGTTTGAAAAGGGAAATGGTCACAAATTAAAGCGCATGTGGGTACTGACGAAGGGCGTATGTAAAGGACTTGTTTTCCGGCCAAAGGTTGAATATGTCGATGAACACAGAAAGTAACAAAAAAGCCGATGCTGCTTCTTAAAAAATAGAAGTTGGCATTGGCTTTTTTAATTAAGCTTTTAGTTCTTTTAACAGTATTTGAAGCGATTTAATCTGACATTTACATTTGAATGCTTCCCGGTGATTATTTTTTTTGAAGGCTGCATTTGTCGATTTGTCTTCGAGATGAAGAATATCGATAGACGGCTCGTAAACCGTGTCGATTTTATTTTGCTGGCAGCGCAGGTATAATAATTCCTCTTCCCGAAACATGAACGTTTCGTTGTTGAAGGCATCCTCAAATTTTTGTATATATGCCGGGGTGAAGACCAGGCAGCAGCCATGCAGGATGATATTTTCATGACGCTGTTTGCTGGCGAGAATCATGTCGATGGCTTCTGCCGATTCTTTTTCAATATCCGCAGGGCGCTTCCTGCGTGCCTCGATTTTTTGTATCGTTGTATTGATTATATTTCGTATAGGATAAAGTCTGGAGGTATAATATTTGTACATGGTTTTTGAAAGCCTTAATTCGTTTTCGTAATATGCGATTGGATGCAGCTTCAGGTACATATAGTTTGTCATACCGTTTAACAATGTAATATGCGGACCGATAATGCCGCAATTTGATTGCTTATATTCCTGCAATATGCGTTGTATAAAGTCTTTTTGCAGTAATAATACATCATTGTTCATAACACAGATAAAGTCTGCATGTACCGTGTTTTTTAAATAAGTGTACCCAAGATTGTTTCCACCTGCAAAGCCGAGATTTTTTTCTGCCTGCAAAACAGTCACAGTTGTATCCCCTTCATAGATTTTTGCAAGTGCTTGTCCAGAGCCGTCCGGAGAAGCATTATCTACGATCACAATTTGGACATCGTAGTTCTCGGTGTTGGCTTTTATAGAGTTCACACACTGAATGGTTGTATGTTTTTCATTATAATGCAGTATTAAAAATGCAAATTTTTGATCAGACATGGTTTACTTATCCTCTAATAATTTTTTGTATTCCTCATAGATTGCAGAGGCATTTTTTTCGACGGTCATATTGTCGTGCATGTATTGTCTGCCCGCATTGGCTTTTTGAATCAGTTCTTTTTTATGCTCTATGATATAAATGATGTTGTCCCTTATGCTTTCGGCATTGCCGCATTGATACAATATGCCCAATTTTCCATCCTGCAATAATTCCTTTGTTCCGGCGGAATCAGCGCCAAGAATCAGATTGCCGGACAGCATCGCCTCCACTGTTACACGACCGAAGGCCTCAAACCGGGATGTAATAATGGAGACATCTGCGGTTTTCATGACCGAAGCGACGTCCTTTTGATAGCCAAGCAGACGGACATTACTCAGATCATATCTGGAAATTCTGTCCTTCATGGATTGCTCGTAGGCTTCTTCGCCGCGACCGGCAATCGAAAGCGTGTAGGCGTTCTTGTAACCGGCATTGTTTAACAGGACGCATGCCTGGAGCAGGTCATCCGTGCCTTTCCATTTGGAGAGTCCACCGGTATAAAGAAGCTGTAAGCAATCAGATGAAAAAAGCTGTTTGTCACTGACATAGAACCTTTCGGTATCAATACCGTTATAGATAACCTTTAGCTCTGTCCTTGTAATGATCGGTTTGTATTTGCCATAAATGCTGTTTGAGATAGCGATTACAAGATCTGCCCGGTTCATCAGACGATAGCCAAAGCGCTTGAAATAAATCGCATTTCCCTGATCCTCCTCCAGAAACTCCCGGATATGCCATATAAATGGAGTCTTTGCATATTTGGCAGCATACGCGCCGAAATAGGAATAGGAGGTGTTGATGTGGACGAGGTCTACATTTTCTCTTTTTAGTATTTTGGACAGTTTTTTTGCATAAAATAGTTTATTTAAAGTAATATTTTTAATCTGCCCGAGGGTCGAATACCATGTTTTCTTAAAATCCAATGGGTAAATCCATGTATAGGATGGAATCAGGATATAGCGCAGATTCATTTCTTTTAAAAGACCTTCACCATCGCCCGGTCCGACAAATGCTCCGTCCGGTGGGAGAAAAATAATGGTTTCCACACCAAAAGAATTTAATTGTTTTGCAAGTCCTGCCATGCTTAAAAACGCACCGGAGGATGCGTTGTTGTCGGAGGCAATAAATGCGATTTTCATAGTGATTCCCCTCTGCTTATATGTATAAATTATCATACCAAATCTAAATACACACGTCAAATAACAAAAGTGGCAATTCTCTTCTGATTGAAGAAAATTGCCACTTCCCTGTTTCAATATTTTTATTTATCGTCCTTTTCACGCTTCTGATCAAGCATTGCACGAACCTGCATGGAAAGACCGAACAGATGAATAAAGCCTTCCGCATCCTTATGGTCATAGAGCTCACCGGTTGTAAAGCTTGCCAATGATTCGGAGTACAAAGTGTATGGAGAAGTCGTTCCGGCTTTGATGATATTGCCCTTATAGAGCTTGAACTTTACCTCACCTGTCACACGCTCCTGTGTGCTCTCGACAAATGCCTGAAGTGCCTCACGGAGAGGGCAGAACCACTTGCCTTCATAAATCATATCTGCAAACTTGTCAGCTACGAGCTTCTTATATGCCAATGTATCACGGTCAAGAATGAGCTCCTCAAGCTGCTTGTGTGCTTCCATCAGGATTGTTCCGCCCGGTGTCTCATATACACCACGGGATTTCATACCTACGACACGGTTCTCAACGATATCTACGATACCGATACCATGCTTGCCGCCGAGACGGTTTAACTCGCGGATGATATCGGAAATCTTCATTTCCTTTCCGTTTACGGACTTCGGAACACCTTTTTCGAAAGTCATGGTTACGTATTCCGGCTCGTCCGGTGCTTTTTCCGGATAGGTTCCGAGCACTAACAGATGCTCCCAGTTTGGTTCTGCGGCAGGATCCTCAAGCTCAAGACCCTCGTGGCTGATATGCCAGATATTTCTGTCACGGCTGTATGAGGAGGAGGCGTCAAACGGAAGGTCAATACCGTGTGCCTTGCAGTATGCAATCTCATCCTCACGGGACTGCATCGTCCATTCAGGCTGTCTCCATGTTGCGATAACCTTGATGTCAGGAGCGAGTGCCTTGATATTGATTTCAAAACGCACCTGATCGTTTCCTTTACCGGTTGCACCGTGGCAGATTGTTGTAGCCCCTTCCTTGCGTGCAATCTCAACAAGCTTCTTTGCAATTAAAGGTCTTGCAAAAGAAGTACCTAATAAATATTTATTCTCGTATACTGCATTTGCCTGTACACCCGGAAGGATATACTCGTCGCAGAACTCATCAACAACATCTAAGATATAAAGCTTTTCTGCGCCTGAGTATTTTGCTCTTTCCTCCAGACCGTCGAGCTCGCTTTCCTGTCCTACATCGATGCAGACGCAGACAACATCAAAATCGTAGGTTTCTTTTAACCACGGGATGATGGCTGTTGTATCCAGACCGCCTGAATATGCAAGAATAACTTTTTCTTTCATTTCGAAGATTCCTCCTTAAAATATGTATCATTTACGTTTCAAACGTTTCGTTTAGTATACTTCTTTTCCAACGAAGATGCAATACAAAAATGTGCAAATTATTGTATAAAAAATGCATAAAATGAAATATTTATTCAAAATATACATTTTTATATAAAAATATTCATAAAATCACGAATTGCACTTGCATAAACAGAATGCCGGATGTATAATATGTAATCGAATTCGTGAAATTCGATTACACTACGTGAAAAGAGGAAAAAACAATGGTAAAAGTCGGGATTATCGGAGCAACCGGATATGCCGGTCAGGAGTTAGTCCGAATCTTACTTGGACATAAGGATGCAGAAATTGTATGGTATGGTTCAAGAAGCTATATAGATCAGGAATATGCATCCGTGTATCGCAATCTGTTTGAGCTTGTTGACGCAAAATGCATGGATGATAATATGGGAGCACTTGCCGAACAGGCAGATGTTATTTTTACTGCGACTCCGCAGGGACTCTGCGCATCTCTTGTGAATGAAGAGATATTATCCAAGGCAAAGATTGTGGATTTGTCAGCGGATTTTCGAATTAAGGATGTCGCAGCCTACGAAAAGTGGTATGGTTTGGAGCATAAAAGTCCTCAGTTTATACCGGAAGCGGTTTACGGCTTATGTGAGATTAATCGGGAGGATATCAAAAAGGCGAGATTGATTGCAAACCCGGGCTGCTATACTACCTGCTCGATTCTTTCAATGTATCCGCTTGTTGCGGAACGTCTGGTTGATGTGAATTCGATTATTATCGATGCAAAGTCCGGTACATCCGGAGCGGGGCGCGGTGCGAAGGTTGCCAATTTATATTGCGAAGTAAATGAAAGTATCAAGGCCTATGGTGTTACGACACACAGACATACACCGGAGATTGAGGAGCAGCTCGGATATGCCTATGATGGGGAACCGCTCACAATCAATTTTACACCGCATCTTGTTCCGATGAACCGGGGCATTTTGGTTACGGCATATGCGAATCTGGTGAAGGACGTTTCTTATGAAGATATCAAAGCTGTCTACGACTGCTATTACGGCGAGGAACGGTTCGTGCGGGTATTAGAGAAGGGAGTCTGCCCGGAGACAAGATGGGTGGAAGGTAGTAATTATGTGGATGTCAATTTTGTAATAGATCAACGGACAAAGCGTGTTGTTGTGATGGGCGCTATGGATAATCTTGTAAAAGGCGCAGCGGGGCAGGCAGTTCAGAATATGAATTTGATTATGGGACTGCCGGAGGAGGAAGGCTTACAGATGCCGCCGATGTTCCCGTAATTGACATCAAAAACCTGTAGGTATATGCAGAAGGATATGTGAGAGTCCGTGTTTGCTGGGGAAGCGGATGTTCAAACAAAAGGAGGATACACGATGAGTATTGTGAAGATAGAAGGCGGCGTAAGTGCGGCAAAGGGTTTTTGGGTAGCCGGCACACGAGCCGGAATCAAGGCAGGAAAGACAAATAAAGATATGGCAATGATTTATTCTGAAAAACCGGCAGTTACAGCCGGAACCTTTACGAAAAATCTGGTAAAGGCAGCACCGGTTTTGTGGGATAAACAGATTACGGATGCGGGTGTGGCACAGGCAGTTGTTGTCAATACCGGGATTGCAAATGCATGTACCGGAGAAATCGGATATAAAAATGTGCAGGAAACTGCAAAGCTGGCATCGGAGGTTCTAAAGGTCGCACAGGAGCATGTGCTTGTGGCATCGACCGGGGTTATAGGCTTCACGCTTCCGATGGATACTATCAGCGAAGGCGTGCGTAAGCTTTCCGGGATGTTAAAGTCCGATATCACGTCCGGGAATGATGCTGCGGAGGCGATTCTTACGACGGACACACATCCAAAGCAGGTTGCCTATCAGTTTGAACTTGGTGGCAAAAAGGTCACTATGGGTGCTATGTGCAAAGGCTCCGGCATGATTCATCCGAATATGGGAACGATGCTCGGGTTTATCATGACAGATGTAAAAATAGCAAAGCCGCTGCTTGACAAGGCGCTGAAGGAGACGATTGAAGATACGTTTAATATGATATCCGTGGATGGCGATACATCCACGAATGATTCTGTTTTAATACTTGCAAACGGTATGGCTGAAAATGAGGAGATTGTGAAGGAGGACTCAGATTATGAGACTTTCAAAGAGGCACTCCTTACCGTGAATACATATCTTGCAAAACAGATTGCTGCGGACGGTGAGGGCGCAAGCCGGCTGTTTGAGGTTCAGGTAAGTCATGCTTCCGATAAGAAAACAGCAAAAATACTGGCAAAATCTGTTATTACATCCAACCTGACAAAATGTGCAATTTTCGGAAGGGATGCAAACTGGGGGCGGATTCTCTGTGCGATGGGATATTCCGGTGCTGTATTTGATCCTTTAAAGGTGGATATTGTGATGGCTTCTGAAAAGGGCGAGATTAAGCTCGTCGAAAACGGAACGGCAACAGGCTTTGATGAGGAGAAGGCTGCGGAGATTCTTTCTCCGGATGTCATCGTTGCCAAATTGGACGTGAAAGACGGTGAGGCATCCGCAACTGCATGGGGCTGCGATTTCACCTACGATTATGTAAAGATTAATGCGGACTATCGTTCCTAGTGGAATATGGTACATGCAATATATATTTATGGGAGGCAAAAGAATGGTAAGTAATGATTCGATGGATTTGATTATGGCAAGGGCGCAGACCTTGATAGAGGCACTTCCGTATATACAGAAGTTTAACGGCAAGCGTGTGGTCGTAAAATACGGCGGAAGCGCTATGGTGGATGAAAATCTGAAATATAATGTGATTAAGGATGTTGCACTTTTGAAATTAATCGGTATGGAGCCGATTATTGTGCATGGCGGCGGCAAGGAAATCAGTGCATGGCTGAAAAAGCTTGGCAAAGAGTCGGAGTTTGTAAATGGTCTGCGTGTGACCGATGAGGAAACGCTTGATATCGCTGAGATGGTACTTTCAAAGGTCAATAAAAGCCTTGTGTCCATGATGCAGAATCTTGGTTTAAAGGCAGTTGGTATCAGCGGAAAGGATGCCGGATTTTTGAAGGTCCGCAAGAAGCTTGCGGGCGGCAAGGATATCGGATATGTCGGCGAGGTCGTTACTGCAGATGCGACTATTCTGGATACGTTGATTGAGAATGATTTTATTCCTGTCATTGCACCGATTGGACTCGGTGAGGAGGATTATCACGGCTATAATATCAATGCAGATGATGCTGCATGTGCGGTTGCGACGGCAATCAATGCGGAAAAGCTTGTTTTCCTGACCGATATTGAGGGTGTGTTCGTCGATCCGAATGATAAGTCGACCTTGATTTCCGAGATGGATATCAACGAGGCGCAGGAATTTATCGACAAGGGTGTTGTAGGCGGCGGTATGCTTCCCAAGCTTACAAATTGTATCGAAGCTATGAAAAATGGTGTTGCCAGAGTGCATATGCTGGATGGACGTGTGGAGCACTGCCTGCTGCTTGAGTTCTTTACAGAGAAAGGTATTGGTACAGCGATTTTAAAAGAGCCGTTGTTTTAAATACGGCGTATGAATTTAGATGAATTATCACAAACTACCTTCATAAAACAGTTATGGAGGTAGTTTTTTTATGTGGGCGATTATAATTGCGCTCGTTTCCGGTGCATTGATGAGTGTTCAGGGCGTGTTTAATACAGGTGTTACAAAGCAGACATCTACATGGCTGACGGCAGCGTGGGTTGCTTGGTCCGGGTTTGTTGTTTCCATCGTTTTGTGGGCGATTTTTGAGCGCGGACAGGCGGGCGTTTTATCTTTGACGCAGGTCAATCATAAATATATGCTGCTTGGAGGCGTGATCGGTGCATTTATCACATGGACCGTTATCAAGGCGATGGCAGGGCTGAATCCGGCAAAGGCGGTGCTGCTGATTATTATATCTCAGCTTTTGGTTGCGTATCTGATTGAATTATTCGGATGGTTTGGAGTTGAAAAAGCGCAGTTTCAATGGACAAAGCTGATAGGATTTCTTGTCTCCGTAGTCGGTTTTATCATTTTTCAGTGGGATAAATAAATATTTTTCGTGAAAACGCCTATTGTAATTCACGCCTAAGTTTTGTACAATGACTACATGTCTTAATTATGCAATATGGATTTTTATGCCTTGAAAGGAGATTTGTATTGCATAGCTTAAAAAATTTAATCATGTGTTTATGTATGCTTGTGTTTATGACGGGGTGCGGAAGGCAGGAAGCCGTATTCATAACGACCGGTCAGGAGGAGCCTGACATTACGGAATGTACAGAGACTGTGACAGAAAGTACAGGTGATGTGCCGGCGGCACAGACAGAATTGCTGATAGCGGTTTATGTGTGCGGAGCGGTGAAAAATCCGGGCGTTTATTATCTGGAGTCCTCAGATATTCGGGATACTGCCATACAGCTTGCCGGAGGTTTTTCGGAGGAGGCGGATGACACATATGTGAACCTTGCACAGAAGGTAACAGAAGGTGAACGCATTTATGTTCCGACGAAAGATGAAGTGATACAGGGAATACAAATGGATACAAATACAGGTGACATGACATCCGAAGATGCAGCTTCTGGAGTAAACATCAATACAGCCGGAAAGGAAGAGCTGATGCAGCTTCCGGGCATCGGAGAAAGTAAAGCGGATGCCATACTTGCATATAGAGAAGCCCATGGGAAATTCCGGAGTACAGACGAGCTTATGAATATCAGTGGAATAAAAGAGGGCGTCTACAATAAAATCAAGGATTTAATTGTTGTGAATTGAGGTGTGAAGGATGAAAAAGATTTTGGTTGTTGATGATGAAAAATCAATCGTAAAGGGAATTAAGTTCAGTCTGGAACAAGATGATATGCTTGTTGAGGTTGCTTATGATGGTGAGGAAGCTTTGGAGCTTGCACGATCCAATAATTATGATATGATTTTGCTCGATATTATGCTGCCGGGGCACAGCGGCTTGGAGGTCTGCCAGATGATTCGCGAATTTTCAGATGTCCCGATTATTATGCTGACGGCAAAGGGCGAGGATATGGATAAGATTCTCGGACTCGAATATGGAGCAGATGATTACATAACAAAACCATTTAATATTTTGGAAGTAAAGGCAAGAATCAAGGCGATTTTCAGGCGAAACAGCAAATCCGGTTCGGAGCGGGAAGGACAAAAAATTATCGAGGCGAAAGGGCTGAAAATCGATGTAGACAGCCGTCGCGTATATATTGATGATAAAGAGGTCAATTTGACGGCGAAGGAATTTGAACTTGTATATCTGCTTGTGTCAAATCCGAATAAGGTGTATTCCCGTGAACAGCTTTTGAAGACCATTTGGGGGCCATCCTATCCGGGTGATGCGAGAACGGTAGATGTACATGTGCGTCGCCTGCGCGAGAAGATTGAGGAGACACCGGCAGATCCCAAATACATCCATACAAAATGGGGCGTTGGATATTATTTCCACGAATAACCATTATATCCCACACAAATACAATAATTGATGCTTGACTGCGTCATCGGCAAAGGAGATTTCCACACTGTTTTTGTATAAGGTAAGGAAATCTTCTTTTTCTATTCCGAGATGTTCTTCGGCGAACTGGAATTCCTGTGTGCAGGTTGTATTGCTGACAGTACGGTTGTCTGTATTAATCGTTGCAAGAAGTCCAAAATCCAAAAATGCACGAAGCGGATAAGCAGTATAGGATGTAGCTGCTTTTGTCTGAAAGTTTGAGGTCGGACAAAGCTCAAAGCCGAGTCCTTTTTCGCGGCATGCTGCCATGAGTGCCGGATCCTGAATGAGTGCGATTCCGTGTCCGATTCGTTTCGCACCATATGCTAGTGCCAGACGGACATTTTCTGTGCGCCCACATTCTCCGGAGTGTATCGTAAAAGGAACTTCAAAGCGGTTTGCCTGTTCAAATAATGTCTGAAAATCTTCGTTAGGAAATCCTGCTTCGTCACCCGCAAGATCAAGTGCACAAACGCCATTATCCAAAAATTCTCTCGTGTACCGGAGGACGTTCATATTTTGCGCGAGAGTATGGTGCCGCATAGCACAAAGTATCAGATTGGAATATACACCATATTTGTCAAATGCTTTTTTACATCCTAAAATGGCTGCCTCAATAATAGAGGGAAGATTCTGACTGCTGTTGATGCTGCATGTCGGTGCAAATCGAAGTTCGATATAGCGCACATTTTCTGCTGCAGCCTGTGCGATGACATCGATTACGCCGTCCGTAATGTGCTCCTTTGTCTGAAGGCAGGAGATTGGAAGGTCAAAGCAGGTCAGATATTCTGCGAGACTGCCGCAGTTTTCAGGCGCGTGCAGGCGTGTATCATCAAGCTCGGAAAGTCCGAGTGTCCGCATACAATATTCGCGGCTGAAGGAGCCGTCTAAGTGACAGTGCAAATCAATTTTCGGCATGCAAACAGGATCGTTCATCATATGCATTTACCTCCTCAATGCTTTCTTATAACCTATGATAACAATTATTTGCGGAATCTACAAGTAGCTTGAAGGGGAGGATTTGGTGTGTTATGATAAAGCAAATGTGTTTATTCCAAACAGGGAAGGACCGGGACAAAAAACATGCAAAATCAAAAGGAAACGACCGAAAAAGAAAAAAATGAAAAAAAGCAACTGAAAAAACGGGAACAGGCAGAAAAAAAACAGCATAAATATATGGGAATCAGTCTGCGCGGTTTTGTAACTTTTCTGATCATTCTGCTGTGTGCAGGAATTATGATTGTGTATTCGTTTTTGTCAGGGCGGCTTTTTATAAAGCGGTATCAGGAGCAGGTGGAAAACAATGCGAGCTCGCAGAGCGAATATTTGAAGAATCTCCTGAAGGAAAATGGAATGTCACTTACGGAACCGGAGGATTTGCATTTGCGGATAGAGGGACTTGCAACTGCACTCTACGGACGTGTTCTTGTTATCAACCGGGACTACCGGATTATTGAGGATACGTATGGAAATCGGGATAGTGCATTTATCATTAATCCGGATGTTATTTCCGTTATGCGTGGGCAGACAAACGATAAGATGACGATGGCGGATGGCTATATCCAATACATGACTGCGATTGAGGGAGAAAACGGAAATCAGGGAGTGCTTGTCATTCAGGCATCCATTGAGGGAGTCGAGACAATCGAGCGACGCGTGGAACAGAGAAATGTTCTTTCATTTTCCTTGATTATGATTGTTTGTGTGATTGCGGCATGGCTGATTGGAAATGCGTGTACAAGGGGAATTAAACGTATTAACAGACAGATGGAGATTGCAGGAGACGGACAGCTTGAAGCAAAGCTTGACGTCAGGGGCTTCAAGGAGTTTAAACAGCTGACCGAACGATACAACAGCACGATTTCCAGACTCAAGGTTATTGATTCCACAAGGCAGGAATTTGTATCGAATGTGTCCCATGAGTTGAAGACGCCGATTACCTCCATGAAGGTGCTTGCAGACTCGCTGATTCAGAACGAGGATGCGGATTTGGATATGTACAAGGAATTTATGTCCGATATTGTGGATGAAATCGACCGTGAAAGCAAAATTATTAACGATTTGCTGACACTTGTGAAGATGGATAAGAAATCGGCGGAGATGAATCTCGAGGAGGTAAGTATCAATGATCTGCTGGAGGTCATTTTAAAGCGTGTTACACCGATTGCGAGAAGTCGAGGAATTGAAATCACATATGAAAGCTATCGCGATGTGACTGCGACGGTCGATGAAGTAAAACTGAGTCTGGCATTGACTAATATCATAGAAAATGCTGTAAAGTATAATGTTGATAATGGCTGGGTCAAGGTGACGTTGAACGCCGACCATAAAAATTTCTATGTCAAGGTGGCAGACTCCGGTGTCGGTATTCCGGATGACTGCAAGGAGCAGGTGTTTGAACGATTTTATCGTGTAGATAAGGCAAGAAGCCGCGATACCGGTGGAACGGGACTTGGACTTGCCATCACGAAGAGTGTAATTTTGATGCATAAGGGAACGATTAAGCTGTACAGCGAATCCGGGGAGGGAACAACCTTCACGATTAAGGTTCCTATGAAAGCAGAAGGTGGAGAAAAAGCATGAGACGATGGATATCTATCAGTGTAATTTTAATATTGCTTGGATGCTTATGTGGATGTGGCAGGAGTCAGGACAGTGTGCCTTCGGAAACCACACTTGGTGAAAATATGATACATCTGTACATTGTGGAAGGGGATCGTGTATTGCAGTCAGATGAAGACTACCAGTTAAAAACACCGGACTCCGTATCGTCATCGATAGATGATGTGATGTCGGCGTTGCTTTTAGCCGGAGATGAAACTTTGGAGTCTTATTCCTATATGCTTGGAGAAGATAATAGCCTGATCTTAGAGCTTTCCGTCAGTGAGGAGATGAACAAGGAACAAAATCTTTTGATGATGGCAGCAATCACTCAGACTCTGTTTCAGTTAAAAGATATAGCAAGTATTCAAATGACTGTCAAAACAAGGAGCGAGGATGTGTTGGAGGAGCAACTGTATCTTCGGGATTCCTTCTTCTTTTACGGATATGATGAGGAGAGCTTGGCAGAGGAGGACATTTGCGTGTATGTGCCGACAGATGACAGGCTGGCACTTAAGCGTATTGTAATTAAAGGAAAGGGTTCGCCGAATATTTCAAACCAGGAGTTGATCGTGGAAGAGCTTGTGAAGCAAAACGTGCTTCCGCAGGGGACACATGTCAATATGGTTTCTGTACATGACAGCTTGTGCTATCTTGATTTATCCGAGGAGTTTATAGACGGAACGATAGGGGCAGCTCCGGAGCTTGCGGTTTATGCAATTGTAAATTCCGTGGCGGAGCAGTGCGGTATTGAAACAGTACAGATTATGGTAGACGGCGAGATTCTTAATATGTATCGCGGGACGGTGGAGATTGGAAAACCGTTGTCGTTTAATTCTGATGTAATAGAATAAAAAAGAATAAGGAGAAGTATGAAAAGACCATTGTTTTGTGTTGCTGTGGCGTATGCACTTGGAGAGGTCGTTTGCCTGTACACAAAGACTGTGGCAGAAAGAAGCATAGTGTCAGTTATGCTTCTTTGTTGTGTTTTATTTTCTGTAATAAAGACGAAGAAATGGAAATGTGCGTGCTTTACCGTGCTTGCTTTTAGTGTTGGTATGGGGCGTGCATTTTTTTGTATACCGGAGGATGTACGCATGCAGGTGTATGCGGAGAACGGCTTTTTGATGACGGAGGAGGAAGATTATAATTTGTATGTGTTTGGAGGGGATGGTGCAGGTGGAAAATCCGCGGTTGTATCCGGCATGATAATCGGTAAACAGGGCGGGGATATTCCGATTTTGAGGGTGTATGAGAGCTCATGGGAAGGTGTAAAAAAGGGAGATGCCATTTTACTGCGAGGTGACATAGATTCGCATTCGATTTCTGCATATGTCAGTGCTTCGGGTATTTGCTATCCGTTTTCCTTCGCGGCAAATCCCGGCGGTTTTTGTACGAGGGTTTACTATATGGCGCGGAATATAGACGCATATATGTATGTAGAGAAATCACAGAACATAGAAAACGAATCTGTTGGAAAACGAACGCTATATCAGAAACTTTCGTGTTCGTATTACCGGGTAAAAGAACATTTATATCAGTTTCGGACAGCTTTCAAATCAAGATTCTATCGCCTGCTGCCGGAAGATACAGCGTCTCTTTATACAGGCATCCTGCTTGGCGATAAAACCGGAATTGACTTAGACATAAAGAAACGGTATCAGGTAGGCGGGATTGCACATATTCTGGCGATATCCGGTCTGCATATCACACTGATCGGAGGCTTTTTGTATAAGCTTTTCCGCCGTCTGCATATGCGTTTTGTTCCGGCGGGAATTTTGGCGATTTTAGTGGTGCTGCTTTATGGCATTATGAGCGGCTTTAGCCTTGCAACCCTTCGGGCATTTTATATGCTGGTAATCTGTATGGCAGCAGAATGGTGCGGTAGAAATTATGATATGCATACATCTATGGGAATTGCCCTGTCATTTATGCTTGCGGCACAGCCGGTGCGGATTTTAGATGCTGGCGTGCGCCTTAGTTATATGGCGATTATCGGCGTGATGCTTTCCGATTATGTTTTTCGAAGATTAAACAAAAAGGCGTCCTTTCGGAAATTCAGAAAAAAACATAAGCTTCGGTATGCTGCGTTTCGTGCATGTATCGTATCATGTTTGCTGTATTGGATGATGGCGGGCGTTCTTGCAGATATATATTATGAACTGCCGCTTTATTCCGGGATTCTGAATCTGATTGTGATACCGCTTATGCCGATTGTTGTAGTGAGCGGATTCCTAGGTATGATGGTTTCGTTTCTGTCAGTTCCGTTTGGAACATGGCTGCTTTATCCGGGAGTGCTGGTATTAAAAGGATGTGACTGGCTGTGCCGTGTGGCGCTTATGCTTCCGTACAGTACGATACATACAGGTTCCGTGTCGGACATGCAGTTGATACTTTATTATGGAGGCATTGCGCTTTCTGTTTTTCTGTTGCAGACCCGTGTGCAAAAATGGATTCGGACGGCAGTTTATAAGCATACCGGATTGTTTTTAAGAAAAAAGGGGCGTATCGTATGCGGAATTATCTGTGTTTTGACAGTAGTATTTGCAGAGACATTCGTACAGCTTTTCGTATTTGCAGAGCTTCGTGAGGAGAGTGTTTGTTTCCTTGATGTAGGACAGGGGGACGGAATTTTGATTCATACGGCGGACGGTTGCAATATGGTGATTGATGGCGGATCCGGAAACGAGAAAAACATCGGGGAGTACAGCATGCTGCCGGCAATCAAAGCGCAGGGTATGGCGAGAATCGATTACTGGTTTGTCACACATACAGATGCCGATCATATAAGTGGTATTTCTGAAATCCTTGAGAGGCTTTCATATGCGCAGATACAGATACGGACGATTGTTTTTTCTGATTATGTTATACGGGATGATGCGTGGAAGGATTTGTGCGCGCTTGCCAAACAAAAGGGTGTATCAATTCAAATGATGGATACGGGAGATAGAATCGAGGGTAAAACATTTTCGCTTACCTGTGTGCATCCGGACAGGCAGTATGAGCCTGCCGATAAAAATGCGGCAAGTCTTGTGCTTTCCTACCATTCTGAAAAGTTTGATATGTTGTTTACGGGCGATATGGATGCGGATGGAATCCGTTATATGCAGACACGGCATGGAGATATGCTCGAAAGTCGATATGACTGCATTAAAATACCGCATCATGGCTCAAAATATTCTTATGATAAGTGGTTGTATAGTATGGCAGACTATATGGTAATTTCATGCGGCAGGGGAAATCGTTACGGTCATCCTCATGCGGAGGTTGTGGAAGGAATTGGTGATGCCGGAGGCATGGTTCTCCGCACGGATGAATTAGGAGCAATTGTATTTCGGTAGGATATAGGGAATGCATAGTTTCCGCCAGAATTTCCGCCACGATAATGGGCAGGATATACCTTTGACAATCTTTAATTATTAGTTTATTATAAACTTGTAGTTTGACATATATATAACTAAGAGCAGGGAGCTATAGTGTATAGGTTTTGAAAGGAGAACTGCGTATGAAGAAGAAAAAAATTATTATTATATCATTGGCAGTCTTGGCAATGATTAATATCTGTGTCTGCTTTTTTGTAAATAGAGATACTTCTTCAAATGATATTTCTATGGAGGCGGAATATATAGAAGCTTTTTCAAACGCAATTTCGCAGGATTTAGAATATAAGGTTATATCAACTGGGGATATAACACTTATTAAAGAGGAGTGCACGACAACATTCGAAACTAATGATTTGTCAGATGTAGATATCACGCTTATAAAAGAAGAATATAATCCTTAATTAAAATCATAGGAAAATAGGGTATTGAAAGAGGGTATCGCTTAGATTGATAGGCGATACCCTCTTTCGTTATTTTTATCTTTATGACTTATGTTTCATTGTTTTTTGTGTAATAGCTGCTGTGCTTTATCTTCTGATATATGGTATACATTTGTCAATTTGGAAATGATTTGTTCTTCCGGACATCCCATATCCTTCAGAATCGTTATGGAACCAAGTATTCCCTCCTCACGTCCATACTCTATCATGGATTTTTCGTGTAATTCTTCATCGTATTCATAAAGACTCATGCTGATTACCTCCCTCTTGTTTTTTCTGAGAAAGTCAGCCAATATATCCTCTTTTATGCATTCGTCAACTGCAATGGAAACGGCTTGCTCAAGAGACATTTTTTTCTGATACCTGCGTACTCGGTCTACATACTGCATGTACTGCTTTAAGGTCGGACATTTCATAAGAAAATCATCATTATACCCTGGATTGATGTTAATCTGAGTGACAATAAGCTCCAAGTCCGGTTGTTCTTCTTTATGTACAAATGCATCTGATAGTCGCAGCTTCCGCATTGCAGGCTGTGATTTTTCGCCATTGTAAAATACGATAAATTTCGGATTTGGAAGTGGAATCAGCTTCGGCGTATAAATATCCTTGCGATTATAAAACTGTGTAAAATTTCTTGATACATAGTCCAAATCCCGAAGAGGCAGATTCGGATTCACAGTCGACTGGTGCTCATATAAATTGAGCCGCATATCGACCACACAGGAAATATCATTTTTCACAGTCATGTAAATGGCATTTTCAAGTGTCGTAACCGTAAGCTCATCCGGATTATCGTAGCCCGTGTTATTCACTGCATTGTAGAGAGCTAGTAATTCCCTTTTGTCTGAAAACAACATCCGAAATACAGTATCTTTGTATTTGGCCTTGGGTGTTGCCTTCTCGGCTGAAATCTCATTTGTTTCGTTGTTCATAAAATTCCTCCTTGTTTTT
>CAZLZH010000020.1:0-39147 GCA_964563955.1 uncultured Bacteroides sp.
AGAATTCAAAGAAAGGAAAATCGGGTAGGGTGACAACAACCCGAAAAAATTCCGGAGGTAAATGATATGAAATATGCAATTGAAAAAATTGTGAATAAAATTATTCCTGAAGATATAAAAAAACTCATTGAAACAAAAAAGATTTTAAATGTTTTAGTAGATGGTAAAATGGAAAATTTTGTGGTGATTTCAGCAGATGAAATGCTAGAGGTATATAAAGAACAGGAAAATTTATTTGATTATGATGTTATTCCGTTTGCGGTTTTGGATGACGATTATTTATGTTTATATTATCAAAATAATGCAATTTCAATTATCTATTGGAGTTCTGAAAGAGCAATGGAATCAAAGGATTTTGCAATATTCGAATTATATACAGCCTATGAGGATTTTGTGAAAGAATGTATTTGCAGGTCTTAAATCCGTGGATAACAAGCTGCCGGAAGGGATAAGAACACAGATAGCAGAGACAGAGATTCCAAGGGCGAAAGCGGTAGGAGAAAACATATCGGGAAGGAACCCGCTGGAAAGGACCCCCCCGAAGATAGAACCGGTCAGAACGAAACTAGTAAATGAGATACTGCCGAATAGACCTGTGACTGGTGAGACGAGCGGTGGGAAATCAAGTAGTAAAATTTCACAATTATTATCTGATAGACCAGAATTGACAGGGACTAATAGAGAGAAATTGCTTTCAATGGTTCAAGATAATAAGTTAGCAACATATATTAATGAGGTATATAGACCAGGTGCATCTGTTGGGGATGGTGGAACTGCTGATAAATTAATCATGGAGTTTTATGAAGGAAATTCACGTCATTTGTTAAAAGCTAAAGAAAGATTAGTTGTTATCAATAAAATAATAGATTCGGGTAAACTGAACCTAAATGATTTGGATATAGCGGAAGCTTTAAGAGATGATTTAGAATACGCCATAGACCTATTTAAATAAAGGAGATTCTTAAATATTATGACAATGGATAATTTTATTAAACAAATGACAACTTATTTTCCAACAATAAAAAGGAAATTGGATGAGCATATACAAGAATTCGGAGAAAGGTTGGATACTATTGTTATAGAGGAAATCATTATGCCGGAAGTTATTGAACTTTTGAAAAAAGATAAGGATGAAGAAAAATTAAAAGAAATATTCGATTATTTTGAGAACATATGTGTTAATTCAGAAGAATATCTAAATAATGTTTTTTCTATAACAGTATTAGAAATATTGGGTAATGATAAAACTATATTGGAAAAAGCCAAGAAATATATGGGATCTATAACAACTGAACTCCAGCGGGAAGCTGATATTGCTATAGGACGACAAGTTTAGGCATTACAGTTAAGCTTCGTAAAAGGCATACTTACCGTGTACCAATTGCCGAAATATATATGGAGATATAGTTCATTTTACAGATAGTGTCAAATGACCTATGAAAAAATGAGTCGAAGAAAAAAGGCTCAAATGTACCTTGAAAACTGTAGATATTTTAGGTTGTGGCAGCTTACCGCCACCCTTGACAGCACGAAAAAGAACTGCTGTAGGTTAATCACCGACGGTGAAGATGAAAGGAACAGTTAGTTTTCTTCCGTCGATTACAGCAGTGTAGCAGTTCTTTTTCGTGCCATCAAGGGCATGCCGCTTGCGCGGTGGCTGGTTTTTTACCTCTGGCTTAGAATCTAGGAACAGTTAGCGGCTTCGCCTTTCTTCATGTTCAGGATTGTCTGTTGGCCAAGAAAGATTAGAAGTTGCCATTTCCCTGGCATGTTATCAGCACCGCGAAGCAGTTCAACATCGTTTAGGACTTTGTATCCGGCGTGTTTGTGAGGACGCAGAAAGTTGTAGTATGCAACCCATAGTGCTAAGTCGTAGTTGGCTCCGTCGATGTTATCGAACCCGTTGGTAGGTCTGTAGGAAAGCTTATAAGTTCTGTTAAGCCTTTCAATCATCTGCTTAAAGGGACGATACTCTTTGGAAACTTCATCATCGTTGGTCAGTCCGATTACCTGAGTAATTTTGAATCTGAAATCCTCGCCAAACTCTCTGAAAAACTGTTGAGCAGCAAGGATATAGGCGCTGTAACCATCAGCTATAAAACGGAAGTTTTCCGGAAGCTTTTTTAAGTGCCTGAATGCCATACGCATAGCAAGGATGCAGGCACCCACATCCCGTTCCTGTGATACACGATAGCCGACGATGGAACGGTTTTTTGGATTCATGATGAACCAGATGAATGCTTTCACACCGCGTATTTTGATGTATGTTTCGTCAGCGGTAACGATATCTTTTACATCGTAATCGTAGTTATCAACGAAGGGCTTGATGCAGACGGCGGCCGTCTTGCAGTAGTTGGCTACCTGCTGGTGGGAGATATCGATGTTGTACAGTTCTTTTAGGGCATACTTGGTCTGGCGCAGGGACATACGAAGATTTATATGCATGGTTAAACAAAGCCCCATCACATTGGAATCAAACTTGCTGAACTTAAGAGAGGAAGCGTTTTTAGGCAGGGAATTGAGATCCATTTTGAAAAAGTCCATGGTGAATTCCCGGTATATGTAGTGAAGTTTGTATTTGTTCTTGCCATAGTCTTCTTTGAGGTCTTTCTTATCAACCTTGCGAAGATTTTTGATATAGTAAGGGCATTTTGGATTCACACATTTGTGAACGATAAAGTGCTTGCGGTCCTTTTTAGGCACAAGAGTGTGCATGCAGTGAGGACAGCGAAGATTAAGTGATGAATGGCGTTTTTCTTCCGGGGAAAACTTGGTCTGGCACACCTTGCACATAAGCTGCCCTTTGGAACCATTATTCTTATACAGGTAGATTTGCGGAGCATTACAACGAGGACATTTACAGTCTTCAGGAATATCGCACTCAGAACGGCGGCTTATAGGCTTAATGGGTTTGAAATCATCCTTGTATCGCCATTTAAGATATGCCATGTAATCACGGTAATCCCATGGCTCAACATCAAGGATAAGAGGAAGCTCGTCAATCTTGAATTTTTGGTATTTAGGTGAATGAGAATCATCATGAGCCCACTGCCTGAGGGGGATATATCTGCAGATAAAGTTAAAAAGTTGACCAATAATTTTATATTGGTATTGAATGATTTGAAGTAAATAAAGTATAATGTTCATGAGCATTGTCTCCTTTTGTATAAGGTTGGTTTGGCGATTGACATTATACCATAAAAGGGAGGTCAATGCTTTTTTGTTGAGAACTCCCTGAAAATAAAGGATTTATAAAGAAAAAAAGGAGTGTCTTTTGACACTACCGTTCAAATGAGGGAGGATAAAACTATGGAAGAGAACAATGTATTACATAACAATGTGGAAGAAAAAGAGATAACAAAGGCAAATGGCGGAGCGGCGTTGTTTGGCATTTTGTTCGGGCTGCTTGCATCTATCGGTGCGATTGTGTTAGGAGGAATCATCCTTGTATCCCATGCTGCGCCGGGAGTCGTTTTGATTGTTTTAGGCTGCATATTTATGATTGTATTTTGTATCATGTTTGCAGGATTAAAGGTGATTGCTCCAAATGAGGCAGCGGTTTATACCTTTTTCGGAAAATATTACGGCACAATCAAGAAGCCGGGCTTTTATTACTTAAATCCATTCGTAACCTGCTATAATCCGTCGGCGGATTCCGTTATTGATGGATTAGCTTCGGCTTTTACCGGACAGAACATAAAGGGAGCTGATACCAGTAGTTCTTCGGCACAAACTAAGACAACAAAGAAGATTTCCACAAAGGTAAATACATTAAATAACAGAAAACAAAAGGTAAATGATGCACTTGGTAACCCGATTATCATTGGCGTGGCAGTTATCTGGAAGGTTGAAAATCCGACGAAGGCTGTATTTAATGTAGAAAATTATAATAAGTATCTGTCTACACAGTGTGATGCGGTTATTCGAAATAATGCGAGGCTTTACCCATATGATGTGATGGATGAGGATCCGGATGAAAAGACACTTCGCGGAAGCAGTCAGGAGATTGCAGAAAATATGAAGCAGGAGCTTCAGGTGAAGGTTGTGGAGGCAGGAATCTTGATTCAGGAGGTAAGAATCACGGATCTTGCATATTCGGATGAGATTGCAGCAGCTATGCTGCAAAGGCAGCAGGCAACAGCAATTATCGCAGCCCGTCAGAAGATTGTAGAGGGTGCAGTCGGTATGGTAAAAATGGCGATTGACCAGCTTGGTGAGGATGAGGTTGTTGTCTTGGATGAGGAAAGAAAAGCGGCTATGGTGAGCAATCTTCTTGTTGTACTCTGCGGTAATAAGGAGGCACAGCCGGTTGTCAACAGCAGTTCGATTTATTAAGAAACAAAAGGCGGTGTCTGAATGAAGGAGAAAGAAGATCAGATTGCAGCAAAAGAGCAGGAATTGAATGAACGTCTTCAAAAGCTTTCGCAGATGGAAGCGGAAATAAAAGAGAAGGAAAAAAAGCAGAAGGAGAAGGAAAAGGCAAAAAAACAGATACTTCTACGGCTGGCACCGTCCTTATGGGAGGATTTGGCTGCATGGGCTGAGGAGGATTACCGTTCTATTAACAGTCAGATTGAGTTTTTGCTGGCAGAATGTGTAAGGAAACGAAAAAAATTATAAAAGTTATTGCATTTTTCTTGTGTTTTGAATATACTAAATGTAACAGAGTTGCCCGAAGTCTTTTAGACATTGGGGACCAAGCTGAGACTTGTGCTCAGCTTTTTTACATTAAGGAGAGATTTTATGGATTTAAAAAAACCATTGTCTTTTGATGAACAGTTGGATAAGTTAGCAACTCATCATCTGAGTCTGTCTTAATGGTAGCAGAAGATAAAACACCATATGGAAAACATGAGTAAGTCATGATAACGAAAATGACCACACCAGAGTAAATCAATACTCTAGTGTGGCCGTTTTGTTTTGAGTTCCGTTTGAAGACTTCACATAAAAATTGTTATTTTGTGAAATCCCTAAGTGAGTCTCACAAAAGGTTGCTCCTTATTTTTGTTAAGGCGTGGTTCTGTTGAGAGTATTAAAGAAATGTATTGACAAATAGTGTGTATAGGTGTATATATACATTATATACACTTGCAGGTGAATTTGTTATAACGATTGTTCCCAAAGGAAAGGTATACATATGAACATAATTATCAGTAATGCAAATGGTGTTCCCATTTATGAGCAGATTGAACAACAGATTAAGGATATGATTGTGTCCGGTGTTCTTGCGGAGGGTGAGATGCTTCCTTCCATGCGTTTTCTGGCAAAGGAGCTTCGTATCAGTCTGATTACAACCAAGCGCGCCTATGAGGAGTTAGAGCGAGATGGCTTTATTGAAACTCGTGTTGGTGTCGGCTGTTTTGTCAAGATGAAGGATGAAGCGTTTATACGAGAGCAGATGATGTGTGAGATAGAGAGGGCATTGGAGTCTGCTGTTGAAAAAGCGAAGGTAGCTAAGCTTCCTTTGGATGAATTGACTGCAATTTTACGGCTCATCTATGAGGAACACACAAAATAACAGACGGAGGATTTCTATATGTCATTGGATTTTCATGCAAAGTATGCAATTGAGGTAAATAACCTCAATAAAAGATATGAGGATTTTTCATTAAAGGATGTCAGCTTTTTGGTTCCGCGTGGCTGTGTCACCGGGTTTATCGGACAAAACGGAGCGGGTAAGTCTACGACCATACGCGCCATTTTAAATATGATTCCGACGGACGGCGGAGAGATTACCATGTTTGGTGCTGATAACATCGGGGAAGAGCGGGATATTAAGGAGAATATCGGTGTTGTCTTTGATGATATCGGATTCCACAACAAATTGAAGCCGAAGCATATTGATAAGATTTTGAAGGGAATCTACAAATATTGGGATTCGGAGGTGTTTTATTCTTATCTGGATAAGCTTTCACTACCTCTTAACAAGAGGGTGGGGGATTACTCACGGGGTATGCAGATGAAGCTTCAGATTGCAACGGCGCTTTCCCATCACGCAAAGCTGCTTGTGATGGATGAACCAACCGGCGGATTGGACCCGATTGTGCGAAATGAGATTTTGGATATCTTTATGGAGTTTATTCAGGATGAGGAGCATACCATATTTCTCTCCTCTCATATTATAACGGATTTAGAGCGGATTGCGGATTACATTGTCTTTATTGATCGGGGTAATATTCTGCTTGCGGAGGCAAAGGATAAAATGGCGGAGCGGCACGGAATCTTAAAGTGTTCAGCGGAGCAATTTGAGCAGATCGATAAGAAGGATGTGATTTCATATCGAAAATCATCATTTGGAATTGAGGCATTGGTGGGAAATCGGATAGAGATTCAAAACAAATACAGGGATATGCTCTGTGAGAAAGGCAGTCTGGAGGATATCATGCTGTTTTATGCCAAAAAATCAAGATAATACAGGATATGGAGGGTGATTATTTGAAGGGTTTATTATACAAGGATATATATCTGATTAAAGGTAAGATATTGGCAGGTATAGTAGTTGTATTTGCAGTATCCATGCTCGGAGTTATCATGATACTTGGCATGACAAAGGGAAATTTTCAGTCGTTTGCAGAGGAGGCGGATGTGTTTCGTCTGTTTATGCAGCTGTTTGTTGTTTTGATTATCGGAACCGGCGTTTATACGGCGTTAAACAGTGCATCGGTCATCGATATGGATGAACAAAGTGAATGGTTTAAGATATTATATGCATCGCCTGTGTCTGTTCGTGTAGAGATTGCGTCCCGCTATGTACTGGCATTTCTTGTCAATATCATTATGACGCTCTGGGCTATGTGCATGATATGTTTGATATATGCCGCGGCAGGAAAAGGCTATGGTGCGGATGAATTCAAGCTGACCGGATATTGCTTTGTTTTCGGTATATGTTTGATTTTGATTCGACTTCCCATTGATATTATTTTTCCGGCGAAGGTAAGTACGGCAATTTCGGTTGGAATTATGATGACACTTATCTGCGCCCTTATCATCTGGATGGCAATAGCGGGAAATGCCAGCGTCTTTGACAGTCTTGTGAAAGCTATGAAGCTTGTAAAAAAATATGCTGTGCCGATAATCGCTTTTGTCGGTGCAGCTTCTATCCTTGTTTCATATTATGGAAAGAAAAACAGGAGGTGGATAGGATGAAGGGTTTTTTGTATAAGGATTTTGTCTTAAATCTTTTGAATGTAATAGCGTGCTTCATCATTGTTGTAATATGTTCGGCTTATATGCTGTTCGATCTGAATCATGGTGGGGAGACAGATGCTTTTGCCGTGTATATAACACTTTTTACAGGAATATTCGTTCTCAATTTTTCGCTGCCGATGATTGGTTTAGACTGTACCTTTACGGATGTCAAGACAAAATGGAGTACCTATGCTATGGCACTTCCGGATGGACATAAGCATATGATTGGTTCCAAATATCTGCTTGGAATAATCGGACACATTCTGGCAATTGCATGTTCGCTTATCATGGTGCTTTTATGTAAATTGTTTGCAGGATTTGAGATAAATTTCAAGGCTCCTGTGATGTGCATACTTTTTATGACCGGTCTGATGCTTATTTTTCAGGCGATTTTCCTTCCCTTTTTATTAAGAAACCGACCGAGAGTCTTTCAGGTTGTTCCTGCCGTGTTATTGGTGCTTTTGATATATGGACTGCTTTGTTATGCAGCGTTCGGAGATATATCATTTTTTGAGGGTGGTGATCTGGAGCTTCGGATTATGCTGTGGTTTTCCACGCATGAGAGTACACTTAGTCATATTTGTGTAGCGATAGCAGGTGTTGGAGTCCTGTTTGAAGCCGCATCCTATCTGATATTAAATAAAACATTTATTAAAAATTAAAATATTATCGCACATTTCCTGTTGCTCGATTGTTCATTAAATGAAAGGACCTTTCATTATAGACAAAGGAGAGTTGATCGTGGAGCAGAACGAATATGAACGTATTGCAACTACATATATTGATGTTGTTTATCGTGTGGCACTTTGTTATGCAAAATCTAAAGAGGATGCTGAGGATGTTGTGCAGACGACATTTATGAAGCTTTTGTCGGAAACAAAGCATTTTCAGGATGAGTCGCATATAAGAAAGTGGTTGATACGCGTAGCTGTAAATGAGTGCAATAATCTGTGGTCATCTTATTGGCGAAAACATGTGCAATTACTGGATGAGTCGGAGGAGCAGCCTGACTTTAGTAATCCTGATTATACGGATTTATATGAAGCAGTCCGTAAGCTTCCGGCAGATCTTCGCATCGTGGTTCATCTGTTTTATTATGAAGGATATTCATCAAAGGAGATCGCACATATTTTGAGGATTCGGGAGGCAACCGTCAGAACTCGACTTGTCAGAGCAAGAAAGATGTTAAAGGTAAAACTGGAGACGATGGATCAAGGCGTCCTATAATGAAAAAATGTAAGGAGATGTGTTTTATGATGGATAAAGAAAACTACACGAAAATGATGGACGAGATTCATGTATCCGAGGATGTTTTAAGAAAGGTCAGGGATATGAATATGAGTACATCAAACAAGAAAAAATCATTTTTGAAAACAATTGGCAGCATTGCTGCCGCGGCAGCCTTTGTGTTTATAGCATCGAATGGCATCTGTTATGCGGCAACAGGAGAGACATTGGTCGGAAAGGCCATTGTTTATATCAATGGTGAGAAATCAACAGAAGAGCTTGTTTTTGTTGACGACGGAAACGGAAATTATTCCGCAGAGTTCTCGACGGAGCTTGATGTTACAGAAGGCGAGGAACAGTCGGTTGTAGTGGCAACAGGGGTCGAAAAGGACGAGGACGGAAATCTGGTTCCGGTTGAATTGACCCCGGAGGAGATGGATGAAAAGGATGGAATCCTTCTTTCGGAAGTCGTGGAAAAGGATGGCAGACAATACTTAAAATATGCAGAAGGAGAAATCGATGTCACAGACGATTTATCAGATGGTAAAGCGGAGGGAGATATTCGATTGGAGACGGGAGAGTTATACCATTATATGATTATCTCAGGGGATGATGGATATGAAGTAAGCTTTTCCTACGAAAAATAAATTTGATAAAATCTGTTTTAGATTGCGGAAGGCAGGTTCTGCCTTCCGTTTTTTATTTGGGAAACAGACAGATTCACAGGATAAGAAGTCTTTGACATAAACTATAAAAATGTATATTATTATAAGTAGTAGAATTTTGTCGAAGAATGTAAGGATAATGTACAAATGGGGGAATTATATGGGGAAATACAGAGTTTTAATCACAGGAAAAAATAATGCGATAAAAAATGATTTTTTTAATCGGATGAACGATGCTTTTTTGGTTGTATCAACATCTATGTGTCATGATGATATTGTAAATCATCTCGAATTTTTTTCACCGGAAATCATTGTATTTTGTCTGAGCGACAAAAAGCCGGAGGAGTGGTCTTTTATAACAGAGTTTCGGCAGAGGTTTGCAGAAAGGGAAATTGTGACAGTGATTGTCGGTTCTGAGCAGAGCTGTGCAAATTTTCAGAGAGTTGCAGTGAATATGGTGAACCTTGTTTTACAGCAACCGGTTACCGCTAATTTAATCAAAAAGCGGATTGTTGGGTATATGGAAGAGCTGGCGCGGAAAAAGGAAGAGGAGCGATTACGGCTGGAGGCGGAGGCAGAAGCGGAAAGACTGAGGCAGGAAGCAGAAGCTGAGAGATTATGTCAGGAAGAAAATCGAAAGCATGTGCTTGTGATTGATGACGATCCGCGTATGTTAAAGCTCATCAAGGAACATCTGCATGAAAAATATGATGTTGCAACCGCAATCAGTGGTAAGATTGCACGCAAATTTTTGGAATCAAAAAAGACGGATTTGATTTTGCTTGATTATGAGATGCCGGTTGAAAACGGACCGGAGGTACTGAGAAAAATCAGGCGGGATAAGAGGTTGGAAGGTATACCTGTCATTTTTTTAACAGGCACGAAACAGAAGGAAAAAATTACGGAAGCACTCAAATTAAAGCCTCAGGGGTATTTGCTGAAACCAATCGAGCGGGACGAATTGTTGGGAGAAATTAAAAAGAACATAGGATAAAATCGGGGGTGGATGTGATGCAGCCATTTTCACTGATAGATTTAATAGATGTAGTGCTTTTGCAAAAAATACAGGATTCTTTTTCAAAAATGACGGGTATGGCAGCGTTGACGACAGACGCGAACGGAAAGCCTGTCACGAAGGGCTCCGGATTTACAGATTATTGTATGAAATATACAAGAAAGAGCAAGCTTGGATGCGAGCGCTGTGAACAGTGCGATAAATTCGGTGCGGAATCCACACTGCAATCCGGGAAATCCGAGACTTATATGTGTCATTCGGGACTGATAGACTTTGCCGCTCCCATTGTGATACATGGGGAATTAGTCGGGTGCTTTATCGGAGGTCAGGTTTTGACGGAACCGCCGAAGAAGGAATTTATCCGTTTGATAGCTGAGGATCTTGATATTGAGTTTGAACCGTATTGGGAGGCATTGCAGAAGATTCCGATCTTGGAAAAAAAGCAGGTCGATGCGGCGGCTGAGTTTTTATTTACGACAGCCAGCGTAATTTCGGATATTGTATATGGAAAATATCAGGCATTAGAGGCAAAAAAGGAAGTAGAGCGGACTGCCAATATGAAGTCGGATTTCCTTGCGAATATGAGCCATGAGATACGGACACCGATGAATGCGGTAATCGGAATGGCGGAGATGGCACTTCGAGAGAAATTGACGCCGATGGCGAGAAGCTATATTACGCAGATTAAAACTTCCGGAAAAGCATTGTTGAATATCATTAACGACATATTGGATTTTTCAAAGATTGAGTCCGGAAAGATGGATATACAACCGGAGGAGTATGATGTAGTTGCCATGGTCAGCGAAGTGGCAAATATACTCATGACGCGTTTGCGGGATAAAAATGTTGAACTCTTGGTAAAGATTTCACCGAAGATTCCAAAATCAGTGCTTGGAGATGATTTGAGAGTACGGCAGATTTTGATTAATCTGGCAAATAATGCGATAAAGTTTACACAGCAGGGGCATGTAGATATTGTTGTTGATTTTGAAAAAAAGGATGCAGAAACGATATGTCTGAAGGTTGCGGTAAAGGATACCGGAATCGGCATTAAGGAATCGGATTTAGATAAATTGTTTGAGTCGTTTCAGCAGGTTGACAGCAAACGAAACCGAAATATAGAAGGAACAGGACTTGGGCTTGCAATCAGCAAGAATCTGCTTGCACTTATGGGTGGCGAGATTTCTGTAGACAGTATTTATGAAAAGGGCAGTACATTTTCATTTGAATTGCCGCAGAAGGTACTTGATTGGGAACCGGCGCTTCATGTAAGAAATGCAGAAGAAATGATTGCAATCGGTTATTTCAATAATTTGTTTTTCGCAAGGCAGTTTTTTGAGGATACGAGTCGGTTGGGCGTATATGCGATGGCGCTTACGGCACCGGACAGATTTGAGGATTTGCTTTGTAATTATAGCGAAGAGATATTGGGAAAGAGAATCTTTCTCTTTGTGGAGGAATCCAATTTTGATGAGCAGGTTGAACAGATTATAACGAATTATCCGGAGATCACGGGCGTTCTGCTTACGGAATATCATTCGGATAAAAAAACGGAGCTTCCGAATCTAAAAATTATAAAAAAGCCATTTTCTACAATTCAGATTGCAATGACATTGAATGATGAGGACATTGTCAGCCAGGATGCGGAAGATTTATTTGAATTTGATTTTATTGCAAAGGATGCAGATGTTTTAATCGTCGATGATAATCCGATTAATCTGATTGTGACGGAAGGCCTGCTTGAGCCTTTGAAGATGCGGATTGTAACAGCGACAAGCGGAAAAATGGCATTGGAATTAATTGCGAATAAGCGTTTTGATATTATATTTATGGATCACATGATGCCGGGACTAGACGGGGTGGAGACAACAAGGATTATACGGCGTCTTCATCCGAAGTTCGATGATGTGCCGATTATTGCGCTCACAGCAAATGCTGTGGATGGTGCAAGAGAGATGTTTTTATCGGAGGGTATGAATGACTTTGTTCCAAAGCCGATTGAGCTTAAGACAATTGTGTCAAAGATTAAAAAATGGCTTCCCGATGAGAAAATCTGTAAGGGCTCTTTCGCAAATCCGGAAGCAGTCCATGATTCCGATGCAATCGGAACACTTGTAATCGGTGATCTGGATACGGATGCCGCACGGGGAAGAATCGGAAATGATAAGCTGTATTTCAGTATTTTGAAGGAATACTACAAGTCGATTCCGTCTAAATCCGTGTTGATTAAGGAACTGGAAAAGTCGCAAAATTGGCAGGATTATACAATTGAGGTGCACGCATTAAAAAGCATATCCAGACAAATCGGGGCAAATGCATTGGCAGATATGGCAGCCAATCTGGAACGTGCCGGAAATGAAAAAAATATTGACTTGATTAAGCGGGAAACGAACCAGATGCTTCAAAAGTATGTCTGGTATGTAGATGTGTTAAAGCCATTTTGTGAAGAGGAAGAAAATACAGAAAAACAGGAACTGATAGATCCGGATAAGCTGTTGGAACTGTTTGAAGCCATGCATGATGCGGTTGATAATCTCGATATGGATAAGATGGAGGAAGTGATTCTCGAGATGAACCGTTACGGATATCCTGATGACCAGGTCGATTATTTTGAACAGCTCAAAACGGCTGTTGGAAATATCGATGTGGATCGATGCGAGGAAATTATGAAAAGCTGGAAAACGATAGCATAAATGAACCAGAGGTGATGTTTGAATGGAAAGGAATTACAGTATAGGAGTTTTATTTGCAGATCGTGCCAATAGCGGATTGACACATGATTATTTTGCAGGTATTTTGGACAGCTTTAAGAGAAAGGTTGAGGAAAACGGGTATAATATTTGTTTTTTGAATTCCAATCTGCAAAGTGAAAATCGCAGAACCTATGTTGAGCAGGTAAAGCAGAGGGGCTTTGACGGGGTTGTGATCGCATGTATCGAGTATGACGACCCTGAGGTAAAGGAGCTGCTCGGAAGCGGAATTCCAATCGTTACGATTGATGAGGAGATTGAGAATGTGGAGACGGTTATATCGGATAATGTGTCCGGAATAAAAAATCTGGTGCGCTATCTTATAGAGATGGGACATAAGAGGATTGCATACATTCTCGGTGATGATAACACGGTTACGTCCATTCGGCTGCAAGGCTTTCAGGAAGTTTGCAGCGAATATGGAATTGAGATTCCGGAATCTTACATCCGGCATTCAAAGTATCGGGATATGAAAAAAGCATCCTATGAGACAGAACAGCTTCTTCGGTTGGATAATCCACCATCCTGTATTATGTATTCCGATGATTTTGCGGCAATCGGCGGCATCAATATACTGCATGCAAGAGGTTTGCAGATTCCGGATGATATATCGGTAGTGGGATATGATGGAATCAATATTTTGGCACAGTATGAGCCGCGTCTTACTACAATCAAGCAGAATACGACCGAAATAGGGCACCAGGCGGCAATACGGCTTATGGAACAAATTGAACATCCGGAAGAAAAACAGGCAGAAACAATCGTTGTCAGTACAATCCTGGAGAAGGGAAGAACGGTAGGCAGGGTATATTATTGAAATAAAACAGAATTTGCTACCATTTTTACAAAGAAGATGCTATAATAAAGAAATTATGAATCATTGACATAACTATGTTGCTGGAGGAACAGATGGAAGCATCAATACAACAAGAAATTACGAAGCGGAGAACATTTGCAATTATATCCCACCCGGATGCCGGAAAGACGACCTTGACAGAGAAATTCCTGTTATATGGCGGCGCGATTAATACGGCAGGTTCCGTCAAGGGAAAAGCAAATTCAAAATATGCGGTATCGGATTGGATGGAGATTGAGAAGGAAAGAGGTATTTCTGTTACATCGTCGGTCCTGCAGTTTAATTATGACGGGTATTGCATTAATATATTGGATACGCCCGGACATCAGGATTTCTCGGAGGATACCTATCGTACATTGATGGCAGCAGACTCCGCGGTTATGGTGATTGATGCATCCAAGGGTGTCGAAGCGCAGACAATCAAACTCTTTAAGGTTTGTGTTATGCGTCATATCCCGATTTTTACATTTATTAATAAAATGGATTTAGAGGCAAGAGATTCTTTTGAATTGCTTGATGAGATTGAAAATGTATTAGGCATCCGTACATGCCCGATTAACTGGCCGATTGGAGCCGGGAAACGCTTTAAGGGTGTGTACGATCGTGATACAAAAAAGGTTTCCATGTTTCAGGCAGTGTCGGTCGGCGGTGCAAAGAGTGCAGCCGAAACGGATTATGATGTGGACGCTCCGGAGCTGCGGGATGCAGTCGGAGAGGAATTGTATTCTCAATTTATGGAAGAAATTGAACTGCTTGACGGCGCCAGCGATGAATTTAATCAGGAGCTTGTTGACAAAGGAGAGTTGTCACCCGTCTTTTTTGGTTCTGCTCTTACAACATTCGGCGTAGAGACATTTTTAAAACACTTTTTAAGGATGACGCAGAGTCCTTTGCCCCGGATGTCAGATGCCGGTCTGATTGATCCGGTTGAGGAACCGTTTTCAGGATTTATCTTTAAGATACAGGCGAATATGAATAAAGCGCATCATGACCGGATTGCTTTTATGCGGATTTCCTCCGGAAAATTCGATGCAGGAAAAGAAGTATATCATGTGCAGAGCGGAAGGAAGATGCGTTTGTCCCAGCCGCAACAGATTATGGCACAGGATCGTAAAGTAATTGACGAGGCGTATGCCGGAGATGTAATCGGTGTTTTCGATCCGGGTATTTTTTCGATTGGTGATACGCTTTGTACGCCGGGCAGAAAATTTCAGTATGAAGGAATTCCGACGTTTGCACCGGAGCATTTTTGCAGACTGGTACATCTCGATTCAATGAAGCGGAAACAGTTTATGAAGGGTGTTACACAGATTGCGCAGGAGGGCGCGATTCAGATGTTTCAGGATTATACACTTGGAATGTCCGAAATCATTGTCGGGGTTGTAGGTGTGCTTCAGTTTGATGTGCTGAAGTATCGGTTGGAAAATGAATACGGCTGCGAGATCCGGCTGGAACCGCTTCCGTATAATTATATACGCTGGGTAAAGGATCCGGCCACAGATTTAAAGAAACTATCCCACATCAGTGATTGTAAGCGGGTAAAAGATATGAAGGACAATCCTCTGCTTTTATTTGCAAATGAATGGTCTATCCGAATTATGCTGGAGCATAATGAGGGCTTGGAGCTGGAAGAATTCCGCAAAAATTAGAAGAAGATTATTTATTTTTTGTTCCATGGAAAAAGGAGAAAGTAATATGATTTTAATTGACACACAAAAAGAGGAATTTACAAGATTGAAGGACATCCGTATTTTCGAGAAGATGGACAATGAACAGCGCTATAACGGCAATCTGCTTGTTATCGGTCTTGGCGGTATGGGAAGTCAGGTTGTCTGTAATATGAAGGGAATGCTGATGGGGGAGATAAAGCCGGAGGATAATATTCACTTTTTGATGGTGGATTCAGACATTCCTGCTATGGAGAATATGATTGAGGCAAGCAAGGATGGCATCGGATTAAATGCGACAGAGATTATCAGTATTTATCGTCCGAACCTTGAAAATCTGCTTGTGCGCGGTATCAAGGATAATCCTGTACATCCGAATCTTGCAAACTGGATGCGGGAGGATTTTCCGCAGATTAACATTGATACTGACGGTGCAAAGGGAAATCGTCAGATTGGCCGTCTTATGTTTTCGAATGCTTATGAGGATATGCGTGTGCTGCTGTTTGATAAGCTGGAGGATGTGCATGCGCGCTCTAAGACAGGTGAGTTTGATGTTATCATTGTTTCCGGTGTTGCAGGGGGAACAAGCAGTGGAATTATAACGGATCTGACGTATAATATCCGCGCCTTTATTCGTTCTAAGAAATGGCAAGGTGTGCGGGTAGGCGGATGTCTGCTCATGCCGGATATTTTGTATAGTAACCGGGATATCGTGTCGAATTCAGATCTCCTTGCCAATTTAAATGCAAACGGATATGCAACCTTGAAGGAGATAGATTATTATATGCGCCTTACGGATAAGGATGACAAGTATTGCTTTGAGAGTACAACACATCGTCTGACGATTAAGGAAAACATATTCCAGTCCTGTCTGCTTATTTCCGGTAAAAAGGATGAGCAGGGCTATATTCCGGAGGGTGTGATATATGGTGATGTAGCATATTTCCTTACAAAGCTTGCTTCTGTTAAGCATGTCGGACAGGGTGCAGACGGCGAAAAGGGTAAGTTGCTTCGTGATGTATTTTTTGAGACAGATGACAGAGGCTATTATAAAATCATCAATGAGTCTGATTACAAGATTCCGATTAAAGAGATTGAAAATATATGTGAGTATGAAATATTTGCCGAGGCATATAAAAAGCTGCATGAGCTTCCGGAGCAGGATGCAAAGGCAAAGCGGGCGCGCGAAAATGTATTTAGTGAGTTAGAGACATTTTTAAATGGAAAACCGGGAGATGAGATAAAGCTCTCAGTAAACGGAATTATTCCGATTCGACAGTTTGAAAAGCCGATTTATAAGATGATAAAGAAAAATCAGGACGGACTTCGTGAAAATATGGGAAGACAGCTTGCTTCTATGAAGGACCGAATTCCGATTATGATAAAGTCCCTGAAGAATCATATGCTGGATACATTGAATGAGGAATTGGATCGCTTTATGCGGAAAAATGGTCCGTATGCGGTTATGGATGTAATCGGCTGCGCGGGGATTGGAAGCAGTGAGAAAGACCGCGGTATGATTGCTGAGATTGAACATCTGAAAGAAATGTTAAAAAATTATCAGCCAACCGGAGAATTCAGCCGTATTATTGAATCAATTAAGGATATTGTTGCAAAGCGTTTCTTTACATTTCCTTCCGCAAAAAGAGAGACGGAAAACGGATATTATGATGCCTGCATCAAGGAATGTCTGGCGACTCAGAGAAATATGCTTGTTGAAGGCATGAACGATCAGGATATGCTTGGCGACCTTGTTCGTTTCCTTCGGGCAAAGGCAGAACGTCTTGAAGAATTATATGCACAGTTTGATGAGGACTTAAAGAATGCAGTCGAGGATTTGGCTGCAAACGGAAGACGGGTAACAGGATATCTGCTTAAAGATGCGAAACAGCAGGAGTTCCTTCCTTCTGATTATATTACACAGGAGAGAATTGATGAATTACACAGCGGTATTGTGAAGCTGCTTGCTGAGAATGAGGCGAACATTGACAATGGACGTATCGTACCGGTTAAGCAGGAGATGGAGCGTGTATATAAAAACATTCTGATTGGTGTCGGCATGTATGCACCGGAGAAGCTGATTGCAGTTGCATTTGCAGACAAGCGGCCAACACTTGCCGAGACAAATATGATGTTTGTATCTCCGACAAATGAAACGCGTGCGGAGATTATGTCACGTGCTGCAAAAGCATTTGTGGAAGGCGCAAGTGAAAAGACGGATAAGAAGAAGCTTTGTATTTTAAAGTCGGGCTTCAAAGTCAATATCAAAAATAAGAAATACATTTCCTTACCGGCGATTATGCCGTTCTTCAGTAAGGCGGTGACAGGACTTTTGACGGCCGCACCATACAAGGAGGATGAGGATAATATCTCATTAAATACCGGTGATGTTGCCATTTCCGTAGATGATATGTACATCGGAGTTCCGCTTTCTATGCTGGCATGTATCGATGATATGCAAAAGGCATATGAAGTTGTACCGGACACATACCTCGGATTACATCTTGACGAAGTCAACCGAAATATGAGAACCGACTACCCGGGGGTAGCCTAAATGGAAAAGAACTGTCGCAAGACAGTTCTTTTTTGTATATCTTATTTCTTTAATAAATTGTGAAACGAAATACAGTTTGTGAATCACATATATCCTATGTGTTTCGCAATTTTCTATTTAATAGCTTCCTTCGGAAAATACTTCTTGCAAGTAATGATGAACAGCACAATCGCAAGTGCCGTAGCCATATAATCAGTAAGAGGCTGCGCAAGCGCAAGCATTTTCGCAGATTCAGTCGTGTAGTTGATAATCAGCAGTGTTGGCAGATATAACAATCCCTGACGGCTGATGGATAGAATCAGAGACGGAATTGCTGCACCGGTCGACTGAATGGCATTGATAAATACAAACAGCAGACCGAGAATCGGACCTGATAAAATATAAATGCGGGAGAAGGAAAATCCAAACTCGTAAGCTGATTTTTCTTCCAAAAACGCACTGACAAGACCGTTGGCACCGAAATAACAGATACAGGTCATAATGGCGCTAAGTATAAGTGCAAAAAAGATAGAAAATTTTAATACGGCGAAATACCGTTTCCGGTTGCCGGCACCAAAGCAATATCCGAGCAGAGGCTGAATACCGGTACCAAGACCGATTAACAACATGACGACAATCATATTTACCTTCATTGCGACGCCGAGACCGGCAACAGCCATATCACCGAAGTGAGACATAAGGTTGTTGATCAGGATGTTGCTCGCACTCATAAGAACACTATTTAAGGATGCCGGTATGCCGATTGCAAATACGTCAAGCGCGATATGCTCCTTCGCCTTGTAATCGCGCGGACGGATGGAAAGCTCTGTCTTTTTGGATAATAAATGTGAAACATAGAAGACGGTGGAGCCTATATTTCCGATTACCGTTGCGATTGCCGCACCGGCAACATTCCAGCCAAAGCCCAAAATCATGATTGGGTCGAGGATAATATTCGCCATATTACCGATAATCATACCGGACATCGCAGTTTTGGCTCGTCCTTCTGAACGAATAATATTGCTGAATGCGTTGCTGAGTATCAGAAACGGAATGCCGATTGCAACAATGCTCAAGTATTGTACGGAATAATCCAATGTCTCGTCACTTGCACCAATCATGCGACAGATAGGCTTTGCAAATAATATGATACAAATCATAGACACGATGCCTACTACAAGCCCTGTCCAAAAGCAGAAGGACGATGCGTTTTTTGCACGATCCCTTCTTCCTTCTCCAAGCATACGCGATATGAAGGATGTACCGCCGATACCAAACAGCATACCGACAGCCATGAACAAAAGAAATGCCGGTGTTGCGATAGAAACGGCAGCAACCATCAGGGCATTTTTTGTCTGTCCGATAAAAAAGGTATCGGCGAGATTATAAATCAGGACCATAATCATACTTATAATCGATGGAATCGCGTTGGAGAATACGGCTTTCGGAACCGGAGCATCGCGAAAAATTTCAGTTGTTTTATCTTCCATAATCAGTGTCTCCTCTTTTGGTTATTTCCTATTATTTATTCTTTGCTTTTACGACAATATGATATGCTATCATATAAATTCCGATTTTTCAATTTTTTTATTTTATTTAGAAGGAAAATGGATATGCAAACATAGGAAACCTGTATTATAATGGATAAGGTTGAAATAAAAAACGTACTGAAGGGAAGGAATATGGCAAAAAAATATTATGCAGTCAAGAAAGGTTTAAAGCCGGGTGTATATGATTCCTGGGATATATGTGCGCCGCTTGTGCATGGATATCCGGGGGCGGTTTTTAAAAGCTTTCCGACGAGAGAGGAAGCGGAAATTTTTGTGCAGGATGATGCATGTCCGGAGGAGACTCAAATGCTTACAGAGCCGTATGCATTTGTGGATGGCTCTTATAATGCAAAAACACATGTCTATGGATATGGAGGTTTTCTTGTGGAGAATGGAAACCGGCATGTCATTCAGGGAAGCGGGTGCGATGCGGATATGGCTGAGATGCGCAATGTAGCCGGGGAAGTGCTTGGTGCGACAGAGGCGGTGCGGCTGGCACTGCAAAAGGGACTTTCCAAGCTGTATGTATATTATGATTATCTAGGGATTGAGATGTGGGCAACGGGAAAATGGAAACGCAACAAAGCCGGTACGATCGCCTATTATGAGTATATGCAGAGTGTGAAGGACAGGATCGAAATTTTTTTTGTCAAGGTGAAAGGACATTCCGGTGTGGAAGGGAATGAAGAGGCGGACAGACTCGCAAAGGAATCCGTGGGAATATCTTGACAAATAATTAAAAAAATGTGACAATTATATTACAAATGCGCTTTTTTCTACAAATTTAATTAAATTTTAGAGAGAAAAGAGTAAATTTCTTACATGAAAGTGGAGATGGAAAATGAAGTTTCAAGTAGGTAATTTATTTCGAAAGAAGATGGATGACAAAACGGAAGAAAAGATGATTTCCGTTTCGCAGGAAGGAGACGGAGAGAGTAATAAAGAGACATCCGCAAATGCGGAATCGGCGGCGGATGCTGCTGAGGAGATTACAACCTGTCCGAAATGTAAACAGGAATTTAAAAAGTCAGCGATAAAGGATAACTACAATGTATGTATTGCATGTGGTTATCATTATGTTGTTTCAGCAGAAAAACGTGTGCGTCTGCTTATGGATCCGGGTACGTTTAAGCCCCTTAAGTGCAAGGTTGCTTTTTCAAATCCTCTGGATATGCCGGAGTATGAGGAGAAAATCGAACGTCTTCAAGAGAAAACCGGACTTGAGGAAGCTGTGTATACCGGTGTCGGCAAGATAGACGGCATGGAGGCAGTTGTTGCGGTTATGAGCAGTAAGTTCCTGATGGGAAGTATGGGAATGGCTGTAGGAGAAAAGGTAACGAATGCCATAGAGTATGCAGACAAAAAACATCTTCCTCTTATTATATTTACTGCCAGCGGCGGTGCACGTATGCAGGAGGGAATCCTTTCTCTTATGCAGATGGCGAAGACAAGTGCAGCCATTGAAAAATTCAATCAGCATGGAGGACTTTTTATATCCTATCTCACGCATCCGACGACGGGCGGTGTGACAGCAAGCTTTGCAACACTTGGAGACATTATGCTGGCTGAGCCGGAGGCATTGATTGGATTTGCAGGCCCGCGTGTAATCGAGCAGACGATTGGACAGAAGCTGCCGGAGGGATTTCAGCGTTCTGAATTCCAGATGCAGCATGGCTTTGTAGATCAGATTGTTCCTCGTGATAAGATGCGCGAAGTGATTGCGCATATTTTACGTTTACATGCAAAGAGAGGTAAGTAATCATGATAAAAGAGATAGATGAGAGAATTGCGGATATTGACAAAGAAATTGAAGAGATTTTGAAAAGCGATATGAAGGACGAGGCGAAGATTTATGTATTAAAACGCGAACGTCATGATTTGATACATATGTGTAAAAATCTGAACAGCCATGACAAGGTATATCTTGCAAGACATAAAAAGCGTCCGAAGATTACAGAGTATGTCGATGCGATATTTGATGACTTTTTTGAGCAGCGTGGGGATGCACTCGGAAAAGAGGATGCAAGTATCTATGGCGGTATTGCCATGTTTCACGGCATGCCGGTAACGGTGCTCGGACACAGAAAAGGAAATGATCTGGCTGAAAATATGCAGTGTAATTTCGGTATGCCGGGACCGGAGGGGTACCGTAAGGCACTCCGGCTGATGAAACAGGCGGAAAAGTTTGGAAGACCGATTATTACATTTATTGATACGCCGGGTGCTTATCCGGGTATCGAGGCAGAAAATAACGGACAGGCCAGTGCGATAGCCATGAATCTTGCGAAAATGAGTACATTGCAGGTGCCGGTAATTGCTGTAGTGACCGGAGAGGGAAGCTCCGGCGGTGCACTTGCAATTGGCGTTGCCAACAGTGTTTTGATGCTGGAGAACGCGATTTATTCCATTTTGTCACCGGAAGGGTATGCTTCAATTTTGTGGAAGGATTCCTCGAGAAGTGAGGAAGCTGCGGAAATGATGAAGCTTACAGCACAGGATTTGCTTGGGTTTGGTGTGATTGATGACATTATACCGGAGCCAATCGGTGGTGCACACTTAAATCCAAAGGTTGTATTTAAGGCGGCAGATCGGGCGATTCATAGAGAATTGGAAAAATACAGCAAGATGAGTCCTGAGGATTTAGCAAAGCATCGTTATAAGAAATTCAGGGCAATTGATGATAAATATTTAAGGGTTATGTAATACCTTTTGATATATAAAATTTGGGAGAAGAGAACATGAACATGAAAAAGGGTTTACATATTGCAGGCTTTGGACATTACGTTCCGGAGCGTGTAGTTACAAATGATGATTTGAGTAAATTGGTAGACACGAACGATGAGTGGATACAGACACGAACCGGTATCTGCCGAAGACATTTTATTGACGGGGAGAGAAATCAGGATATGGCAATTGCCGCAGCGAAGATGGCGCTTGAGGATGCCGGTATCTCGAAAGAGGAGTTAGGCGTTGTGATTGTTGCGACAATCCGGCCGGACCACATGACGCCGTCAGTTGCATGTATGGTGCAGAAGGAATTGCAGCTTCCGTTTGATATGCCGTGCTTTGATATCAATGCAGCGTGTTCGGGATTTATGTATGGGATTCAGATTGCAAGGGGTATTTTGCTTCAGAGTCAGAAGAAATACGGTCTTGTAATCGGAAGTGAGACCTTGTCAAAGGTGCTGGATATGACAGACCGCAGTACGTGTATCCTGTTTGGAGACGGAGCGGGTGCGGCAGTTGTAGAGCTGTCGGATGACTATCGCTATATCGGCGTGCTTGGCACAAAGGGTGATGATGATGTGCTGGAATGCAGCAATGAGGATGGTATGCACAGACATGTCAATATGAAGGGCAGTGATGTATTCAAGTTTGCGGTCAGCACGGTTCCGAAGACGATTGAGCAGCTGCTGGAGCTTGCGGATGTTTCGGCGGATGATATTGATTTATTTGTATGTCATCAGGCGAATAAACGGATTATCGAATCGGTTGCAAGAAAATGTAAACAGAGTATGGATAAGTTTTATATCAATGTCAATGAATATGGAAATACAAGCTCAGCAAGTATCCCGATTGCGCTTTCAGAGATGAACCAAAAGGGTATGATTAAGCCGGGCATGAAGATTATCTGTGTCGGATTTGGCGGCGGTCTTACCTGGGGCGGCGCATATCTGGAATTTTAGTGACGAAAAAGGAGATAGAACATGCGATTAAACGAGTTTTTGAATATCAAATATCCAATTATTCAGGGCGGTATGGCAAATATTGCACTTGGAGAGTTTGCAGCAGCGGTCAGCAATGCAGGCGGGCTCGGATTGATTGCATCCGGCGGGTTTGATGCCGAGCGTATTCGCGAGGAGATTAAGAAGTGCCGGGCACTTACGGACAAGCCGTTTGGTGTCAATCTGATGCTTATGAATCCGGATGTGGATAATATTGCAAAGATGCTGGTGGAGGAAAAGGTTGATGTCATTACAACCGGTGCCGGAAGTCCGGAGAAATATGTGGCAGATTGGAAGGCTGCCGGCAGCAAGGTAATTCCGGTTGTATCCGGTGTAGCACTTGCAAAGCGTATGGAACGAATCGGTGTGGATGCTGTTATTGCCGAGGGTGGCGAGAGCGGTGGACATGTCGGAGAGATGACAACTATGACACTCGTGCCGATGGTTGTGGATGCCCTTTCCATTCCGGTCATTGCAGCCGGCGGTATTGCAGACGGAAGGGGTATGGTTGCTGCGTTTGCACTCGGTGCAATCGGAGTCCAGATTGGAACGGTTCTGCTTGCGAGTGAGGAATGTCCGATTCATGTCAATTACAAAGAGGCGGTTATTAAGGCAAAGGATAACGGAACTGCAGTTACGGGACGTTCAAGCGGAGCTCCGGTACGTGTCATTAAAAATCAGATGGCGAGAGAATATCTGAAGATGGAAGGTCAGGGTGTTTCGAGAGATGAGCTTGAGCAGCTTACACTCGGTTCCCTTCGAAAAGCTGTTTTGGACGGTGACACGAAGAACGGTTCCCTTATGGCAGGTCAGGTATGCGGACTCGTCAAGGAGATTCGACCGGTTGCGGATATTATAAAAGGGCTTTACGAGGATGCCGTTGCACAGTTAGGGAAACTTAGTGAGGAAAGAATATAGGAGGATGTTATGAAGATTGGGTTTTTGTATGCCGGACAGGGCGCACAGCATGTAGGAATGGGAAAGGATTTGTATGACACTTATCCGGAGTTCCGTGAGACATTTGATAACATACAGCTTGACTTTGATGTGAAGAATTGCTGTTTTGACGGACCGATTGAGAAACTTGGACAGACACGCTATACACAGCCTTGTATGGTTGCCTTTGCGGTCGGTGTGACGAAGATTCTTGCGTCAAAGGGCATTGTGCCGGAGATTGCAGCAGGTCTTTCCCTTGGAGAGTATTCTGCACTTTATGCGGCAGGTGTGTTTGATGAAAAACAGGTAATTGATTTGGTTGCGTACAGAGGAAAATCCATGGAGGAGGCTGTTACGGGAAGGGATACCGGTATGATTGCGGTCATGAATCTTGACCGTGATACGATACGTGCGTGCTGCAAGCAGGCAGAGGAGGAGTTTGCCGATTCTGAGTATCATATTGCAGAGGTTGCAAATTATAATACGCCGGTACAGGTTACCGTGTCCGGTGACACGCCGGTTATTACAAGAGCAGGAGAGCTGATGCTTGAAAAGGGAGCAAGGAGAATTGTTCCGGTTGCGGTAAGCGGTCCGTTTCATACATCGCTTATGAAGCCGGCGGGAGATAAGCTGGCAGAGCGTTTTAAGCATGAGAATTTCGGCGAGATGAAAATTCCGGTATTGTTCAATGCAACCGGTAAGGAGCTTGCAGCAGACAAGACAATTGCTGAGATGCTTGAGATTCAGGTACAGAGCAGCGTTTATTTTGAAGATTCCATCCGCTATATGATAGAGCAGGGTGTTGATACATTTATCGAGGTTGGACCGGGTAAGACGCTTTCCGGTTTTGTCAAGAAGATTGACAGAAGCTATGCAACCTATTCGGTTGAGGATGTGGAGAGCTTAAATGCATTACTTGAGGCACTTGGCAAGTAGGGACACTGGGAGGAACGTCTATGAATTTGGAAAATAAAACGGCAATCGTGACAGGCGGAAGCAGAGGAATCGGACGTGCGATTTGTGTTGCACTTGCGAAGGAAGGTGCCAATGTTGTTACTTGTTATGCACATGGTGCAGAGAGGGCAAAGGAGACAGTCCGGCTTTGTGAAGAATACGGCGTAAAGGCAATGGCTGTTCAGGCAGATGTTGCATGTAACGAGGATGTCCTTGCACTTGCTTCTAATGTAAAGGAAGAATACGGAAGCATTGATATATTGGTCAACAATGCAGGAATTACACGCGATAACCTGCTCTTAAAAATGAACGAGGAAGATTTTAATGATGTCATCGATACAAATCTGAAGGGCGCGTTTTTGTGTATCAAGCATGTATCTAAGATTATGTTAAAGCAAAGAAGTGGTCATATCATAAATATAAGCAGTGTCGTAGGTGTGCGAGGAAATGCAGGACAGGCAAATTATTCTGCGAGTAAGGCCGGTCTGATCGGCATGACGAAGTCTGTGGCAAAGGAGCTTGGCTCCCGTGGAATTACAGTGAATGCGGTTGCACCGGGATTTATCGAGACGGATATGACAGCGAAACTGCCGGAATCGGTTGTAGAGGAAAATTTAAAAAATATTCCGCTGCGCTGTCTTGGCAATGTGGACGATGTGGCGAATCTGGTTTCATTTTTGGCATCAGACCAGGCACGGTATATAACAGGACAGGTCATCTGTGTGGATGGCGGTATGGCAATGTAATAAAGGAGGATGGTAAAAGAAGATGGGCAGAAGAGTAGTGATTACAGGACTTGGAACTGTTAATCCGTTGGGAAATAATGTTGAGGACGCATGGGAAAACGTCAAAAAGGGCGTATGCGGAATTGACGAGATTACACAGATTGACACAACCGGTCATGCCGTAAAGCTGGCAGGTGAGGTAAAGGATTTAGATGTTTTTTCCGTCATTGATAAGAAGGAAGCAAAGCGAATGGATCGTTATTCACAGCTTGCTGTGATTGCGGCAGATGAGGCGTTTAAAAAGAGCGGAATCGATATAGAAAAAGAGAATCCGGAGCGCTGTGGTGTTATTTTCTCAAGTGGAATCGGTGGATTAGATACAACTGAGAAGAATTTCCGTACCGGTGAGCGCCGGGGGTTTGACAAGATTTCTCCGTTTTATATTCCGATGACAATCGCGAATATGGCGGCAGGAAATATCGCAATCCGCCTTGGATTTAAAGGAATTTGCACTTGCGTTGTCACGGCATGTGCTTCCGGCAATAATGCAGTTGGCGATGCATTCCATTATATTCGTGACGGCTATGCTGAGGTCATGATGTGCGGAGGTGCAGAGGCATCTATTACCGATATGGCTATCGGCGGATTTACGGCGATGCAGGCATTAAATACAACAATAGATAAGGCACGTGCGTCTATCCCATTTGATAAGGAGCGTGCAGGCTTTGTGATGGGTGAGGGTGCAGGCGCGCTTGTTTTGGAAGAATATGAGCATGCGAAAGCGCGTGGCGCAAAGATTTATGGTGAGATAGTCGGATATGGTGCAACTTGTGATGCATACCATATTACGGCTCCATGTCCGGATGGCTCCGGTGGTGCAGCTTGTATGGCGATGGCGATTCGGGATGCAGGTATCAAGCCGGAACAGGTGGGGTATATCAATGCACATGGAACATCGACTCATTTGAATGACTCCGGCGAGACGAATGCGATTAAGAAGACATTTGGGGAGCATGCGTATAAACTGATGGTAAGCTCTACCAAATCCATGACAGGACATCTTCTCGGAGGAAGTGGTGCTGTGGAGGCAGTTTTTACAACATTGGCACTGCATGAAGGTTTTATTCCTGCGACAATCAATTACAAGGTTCCGGATGAGGAATGTGATTTGGATATCGTTCCAAATGAAGGAAGAAATGTTCAGGTTGATTATGCACTTTCCAATTCTCTTGGATTTGGCGGTCATAATGCAAGTATTTTGTTGAAGAAGTTTGAGGCGTAGTCGGAGGATAAATATGGAATTAAATTCAAATCAGATTCAGGAAATAATACCGCATCGGTACCCGTTTCAGCTTGTAGACCGAATCACGGATTATGAACCGGGTAAATGGGCAAAAGGCATTAAATGTGTTTCTGTCAATGAGATGCAGTTTATGGGACATTTCCCAACCCAGCATGTCATGCCGGGTGTGCTGGTCGTAGAAGCACTTGCGCAGGTCGGAGCAATCGCCATTTTGACACAGGAAGAAAACAAGGGGAAAATCGTATTTTTCGGCGGAATCAAAAATGCACGATTTAAAAAGCAGATCACACCCGGGGATAGATTGGAAATGGAGTGTGAGCTTACGGAACAAAAAGGTCCGATCGGCTCCGGCAAAGCAGTTGCGAAGGTAGATGGAAAGGTTGCGGTTACAGCAGAATTGACCTTTGTTGTCGGCGCATAAGATTGGAAATAAATGGGAGGGTTGTCATATTTTACTTGTTGGCAGCCCTGTTTATTTGTTATATATTTGTAATATATTTGTAATGTAGTTTTGGAAACTGAAGGCAGAAGGATGAACATGGTGGAAGGAAACAAGATACCGCCGGTGCTTGCAATTGCCGGAAGCGACAGCTCCGGGGGAGCGGGTATACAGGCGGATTTAAAAACAATACTTGCAAACGGATGTTATGGGATGACAGCGATTACTGCGCTGACAGCACAAAATACAATGGGCGTGCGTGCCATATATGAAGTGACACCTGCATTTTTAAAGCAGCAGCTCGACGCTGTATTTGAGGATATTCCACCGCTTGCAGTAAAAACGGGTATGCTGTCATCGAAGGAGCTTATTTTCGTAATTGCAGATGGATTAAAAGCATATGGTGCAAAGAATATCGTAGTCGATCCGGTTATGGTTTCGACAAGCGGAAGTCGTTTGCTGAAGGAGGATGCAGTGGAATGTCTGACGCGGACATTGCTGCCGCTTGCTTCACTTATCACACCGAATATTCCGGAGGCAGAGATACTATCAGGACAGCAAATCAATTCGAAAGAGGATATGGTAAGTGCCGGGAAAAAAATATCAGAGATGTATGAGACAGAGGTGCTTATAAAAGGCGGTCATGCAATTTCGGATGCAGATGATGTGCTGATTGGAAAGCAGATTCGTTGGTTTTCAAGTAAAAAGGTAGAAAATGAAAACACGCATGGAACCGGATGTACATTATCTTCTGCGATTGCCTGTGGACTTGCCAAGGGAATGAGTCTTCCGGAAAGTATTGAGCAGGCGAAAAAATATCTTACGCTTGCGCTTTCGTCAGGGCTTAATCTCGGACATGGAAGCGGGCCGCTGGATCACGGATTTAGGTTAGGAGGGAGCATATGCTGAAAAAAGAAGCTTTGGAGTTATATGCTGTCACAGACCGTAGTGTGCTGGATTTATCGCGTTATCCAAGTCTCTATGACGCAGTTGCCTCTGCATTAAAGGGAGGGGCAGCCTGCATCCAACTTCGCGAGAAGGATATGGCATATGGGGATTGCCTGAAAGAGGCAGAAACAATACATAAACTTACAAGTGCATATCAAATTCCGCTTATCATCAATGACAATGTAGAGCTTGCAAAGGCATGCAATGCAGAAGGTGTCCATCTAGGACAGGATGATATGGATATAAAGCATGCAAGGATGATTCTTGGTTCAGATAAGATCATCGGAGTCTCAGCGCATAATGTAGAGGAAGCGCTTGCTGCGGAGCGTGCCGGTGCAGATTATCTTGGGTGTGGTTCCGTGTTTGTAACGACGACAAAACAGGATGTCAAAGCACTTTCTCTTGCGGAATTGCATAAAATCTGTGAAAAGGTATCGATTCCGGTTGTTGCAATCGGGGGAATATCTAAGCAAAACATGGAACAACTGACAGGAACCGGAATCTCCGGTGTTGCAGTCGTATCCGCGATTTTCGGAAGCTCTGACATAGAAAAAGCTGCTAAGAAGCTGAAGCAGCAAATACAGAACATGTTGAAGAATACGAGATGGCTGAATGATTTATATCATAGGTTGAAACCTGCCTTTGCAGGGAAAACCGGAGCTTTATTTGACATGGATGGCACATTGATAGACAGTATGCCGCTTTGGAGAAACCTTGATATTCAGTATATGGCAGGCTATGGTATTGTTCCGGATCAGGACTTTCATCATACGGTCGCTGCGATGACCTTGTCGCAGGCGGCGGCATATATAAAGGAATATTACAAGCTTCCGAAAACGGTTTCGGAAATCTGTCAGGATTTTCATGAAATGGTCTATTTGGAATATCGGGACCATATTCCTTTAAAACCGCTTGCATATGAGTTTGTAAAGATGTTAAAATGGAAAGGATATAGACTTGCTGTTGCCACGGCGAATGAGATTGAATTAAGCGAGCTCGTGTTAAAGCGAACAGGTTTGGACCACATCGTGGATGCAGTCGTCAGCTGTTCGATGGCAGGAGCAAGCAAGGAACAGCCGGACGTGTTTTTCTATGCGTGTGACAAAATCGGAATAGCGCCGGAGCAATGCGTTATTTTTGAAGACAGTATTCGTGCAATCGAAACGGCGAAAAATGCCGGATTTGCTACAGTCGGTGTCTATGATGAGGTCACAAAGGATGTATGGGAAACCATTTGCGGGCTGACAGACGGACAGGTGGTGTTTCAGACAGGATGAAAAAGAAGAAGGAAATTCAGACGAGCTGTGATACATGTGCGTATTTGATTTACGATGAGGAATACGAGGAGTATGTATGTGATGTGAGTCTTGATGAGGATGAGCTTGCACGTTTGTACGAGGACAGTCACTATAATTGTCCGTATTACAAATACGGGGATGAGTACAGTGTAGTCAGAAAACAGATGTAATGGCTTACCAATGTGTAACGAACACACAGAGCATATGATATGGGAATAATTTAAAGGAGATAAGGAAGATGAAAAAGACGAAAGCTAAGGAGAACAGAAAAAGATGTTGTGCGGCGGTTCTTGCATTTGTGCTTGTCCTGACGGTCTTATTCGGTACAAATGTCGGATGTCTGAATGCAGAAGCAGCGCAGAGTCAGAAGAATCAGATTGTTATAGCACTGGATCCGGGACACAGCGGAGCAGATGTCGGAGCAGTCAATGCTGCATACGGAACGATCGGCAATTATTCAGAGCAGATGTGCAACTGGAGAATTACCATGGCTTGTAAGAACTATCTCGAGCAATATGAAAATGTTACGGTTGTTGTCACAAGAAAGGATTACGAAACGGCGTCTCTTTCACATAGAGTGAAGGCAATTAAGGATGCGGATGCATTGTTGGCAGTCAGCTTTCATTGTAATGCGTCAACTTCATCAGCGAGATCCGGCTGTGAGGTGTATTATTCGATTCAGGAGCCGTATAAATCCAATACAAAGCAACTCTCGACGGATATATGCAATGGGATTTCTTCCCAATTTGGTATCCGAAACGGTGGCATACAGCAGTGGCCATCCACGAATTATCCGGGACGGGATTATCTGACGATGATAGATGGCCCGGTCAGCAATGGGATTCCGGCGATTTTGATTGAGCATGCGTACGTTTCAAATCCGTATGATGCCTCTGTTTTGACAAATAATGAGAATCTGAAGAAGATGGGAGAGATTGACGCAAGGGCAATCGCAAAATATTTTGGACTGACACCGAAGGCAGGCAGCAATGTGCCGAATATGTCAGGATATCCTTCTATGAGACTTAGCACGATGGGACCGTTGCCGGATGCACCGGAGGATGCACTGGTGGCTTATGGCGTACATAGACAGACATACGGCTGGGAAAAATCCGAAAAATATGATGGACAGACGAGTGGTACGGTAGGACAGGCGAAGCGTCTGGAAGCAATCCGGATACGAAACAATACCGATATAGAAGGCGATATATCTTATCAGGTACATTGTCAGACCTACGGTTGGATGGATTGGGTACAAAACGGCAAAAAGGCGGGAACTACCGGAGAAGGGAAACGTCTGGAGGCGATTCGTATTCAATTAAGCGGGCAGCTTGCACAAGCATATGACGTATATTACCGTGTACATTGCCAGACCTACGGCTGGCTTGGCTGGGCAAAAAATGGAGAGATATCCGGATCTACTGGAAAGGGAAAGCGTTTGGAAGCAATTGAAATCTTATTTGTGGAAAAAGGACAGGCACCGCCTGAGGATGATAGGCAGGCTTATATTTCGCCGTCTCTTGCATATAAGACGCATGTGCAGACATACGGCTGGCAGGGGAATGCGTATGATGGACAGACGAGCGGAACGACCGGATTGGCAAAACGTCTGGAAGCAATCAGCATTTCCAATCTGACAAGTGTACCGGGTAATGTAGAGTATTGTGTTCACGTGCAGACGTATGGCTGGCAGACGTGGAGAAAAAATGGTGAATTAGCCGGTACAACCGGGCAGGCAAAGCGTTTGGAGGCAATTCGGATACGTCTTACCGGAGAATTGGCAGAAAAGTATGATATCTACTATCGTGTTCATGCACAGACCTACGGCTGGCTTGGCTGGGCGAAAAACGGAGAGCCTGCCGGAACAGCAGGTTTTGCGAAGCGTTTAGAGGCAATTCAGATTGTATATGTGCCAAAGGGAGAACCGGCACCGGGCAATACAGCAAATGCCTATATCGGTGCACCGGTATCTGATTAAAACATCAGACAGATGAAAGGAATGATAAGACATGCAAAGGAATAAAAATCGATGCCTGGCTGTTATGCTTGCATGCGTTATGGTCATCACTTGCCTGTTTACAAATACGGGGCTTACGAGTAAAGCATATGGTGAAGATCGTGTTCATGCAAAGCAGTTTCAAAACTGTAAGGTGTATAAAGGAATTGATGTGTCACAGTATCAGGGAACGATTGACTGGGACAAGGTAAAGGCGTCCGGTATAGAGTTTGTGCTTGTACGTCTTGCATATCGGGACTGGGACAGTGGCGTTTTGAATGAGGATACAAGAGGTATCTCTAATTTCAGAGGAGCAAAGAAGGCGGGCTTAAAGGTCGGTGTCTATATACGTTCACAGGCGATTACCGTACAGGAAGCAGAAGAAGAGGCAGATTACATAGATAAAATTATAAGAAAGAATAATCTTTTCTTGGATTTGCCGCTTGCGATGGATTATGAGTATCACAGCGTATCGACCGGATTATCAGGAAGAGTTTATAATGCAAATCTTACAAGAAAACAGGCGACGGATATTTGTATAGCATTTGGTGATTCAATCTCAAAAAAAGGTTATACACCTATGATTTATGCAAATGCGTCGATGCTTACAAGTCATTTGAATGCAGGTACGCTCAGTTCCAAATATTCTATCTGGCTTGCTGAGTGGAAAAATGAAGCAACCTATAAGGGTGCGTATGCCTTTTGGCAGTATTCGAATAAGGGTTCGGTTCCGGGCATTAACGGTGATGTGGATTTGGACTTCTTTTATTCAAAAGATGGTTCATTTTCCTCTCCATCAAATATTCCGGTTCCAACTGCAGATACGGCACCGGCAACTGCGAAAATCGCATATGCGACGCATGTGCAGACGTATGGTTGGGAAGGACAGGAACGCTATGATGGCGCTATCAGCGGAACAGAAGGACAGGCGAAGCGTTTAGAGGCAATCAAGATTCGAAATAATACTGATTTAGAAGGCAGTGTGGAGTATCAGGTGCATTGTCAGACATACGGCTGGATGGATTGGGTCATGGATGGTGAGGTAGCGGGTCTTACCGGCATGGCAAAGCGATTGGAAGCAATCCGTATCCGTCTGACCGGAGAACTCGCCGATACTTATGATGTTTATTACCGGGTACATTGTCAGACATACGGCTGGCTTGGCTGGGCGAAGAATGGTCAGACTGCTGGTTCCACAAATTTTGCAAAACGGTTGGAGGCAATACAGATTGTCTTAGTAGAAAAAGGAGGAGCAGCACCCGGAACGACAGGCAGCTACTATAAGTCACCGGGCAGAGTGGCATATTGTACGCATGTGCAGACATATGGCTGGCAGGGAGCTGTTTATGATGGAGTGACAAGTGGTACGACAGGACGGGCGAAACGTCTGGAAGGTATCAAAATCAGCAATATGACAGAATTTTCCGGTGATATCCGTTATCGCGTTCATGTGCAGACATATGGCTGGCAGACATGGAGGACAAATGGTGATTTAGCCGGTACAACCGGACAGGCAAAGCGCCTGGAGGCGATTCAGATTGAGCTGACCGGGGATATTGCAGAGAAGTATGATATATATTATCGTGTTCATGCACAGACATATGGCTGGCTTGACTGGGCAAAGAATGGAGAGCCTGCCGGAACTGCCGGTCTGGCAAAACGGTTAGAGGCAATTCAGATTGTACTTGTTGAAAAAGGAAAACCGGCACCGGGCAGTATGGCGAGGGCTTATATTGGTACACCGGTTGTAAATTAGATTGTGATGATTGACTTATGAAACGTGTAGGAAAGGATATGATAGAATGAAGCTACATAAGCGTATGAAAAGGTGGATGTCAGTTTTGCTCACCGGTATCATGATTATAATGTCTTTATGTGTGATGCCGGAGACGATGATATCAAAAGCAGCATACGGAATTGGCTATACGCATGCAAAGCAGTTTAATAATTGTTATATCTATGATGGTATTGACGTATCCTCGCACAATGGAACAATTGACTGGAAACAGGTAAAGACATCCGGAATTGACTTTGCGATTATCCGTGTCGGCGGACGTGGCTGGGGCTCGGAAGGAAATATGTATAATGACAGCCGGGCTCTTGAAAATATTAAGGGTGCGCAGGCGGCAGGACTCAAGGTCGGTGTATATGTATTTTCTCAGGCAATTACGGAATTTGAAGGTATGGAGGAAGGTCTTTATCTTGTAAACTTCCTGAAAAGAAATGGAATCCGGGTTGATTTGCCGCTTGTAATGGATGTGGAATTTGCAAGCGATTCACCGACGGGCGGCAGAGTAAAGCAGGCGAATTTGTCAAAGGAAGCTGCCACAAAGGTATGTCAGGCATTTTGTAACACTGTTTCTGCCAATGGCTATACTCCTATGATTTATGCGAATATGGATATATTGTATAACCATTTGAATGCAAGTGAACTTTCTTCCAAATATCCGATCTGGCTTGCAAATTATACGACAAAGACATCCTATCGGGGTGCCTATTCGTTCTGGCAGTACTCAAGCTCCGGAACCGTACCGGGTATTGAAGGGCGTGTCGATATGAACTTTTATTATTCGATAGACGGAAAATTCAGTACGTCCATACCGAATATTCCGGTTCCGACCGCCGATACAGCACCGGAGGAGGCAAAAATCGTATATGCGACGCATGTGCAGACGTATGGCTGGGAAAAACAGGAATGTTACGATGGAGCCATCAGTGGAACCGTCGGTTCGGCGAAGCGCTTAGAGGCGATTAAAATACGAAACAATACTGATATAGAGGGCTGTGTGGAGTATCAGGTGCACTGTCAGTCATTTGGCTGGCTTGACTGGGTTATGGATGGCGAAATCGCGGGATTAACCGGTATGGCAAAGCGGATGGAAGCGATTCGCATCCGCCTGACCGGAGAGCTTGCAGATGCTTACGATGTGTATTACCGTGTTCATGTGCAGACCTACGGCTGGCTTGACTGGGCAAAGAACGGACTGACTGCCGGAACGACTAATTATGCAAAACGTCTGGAGGCAATCCAGATTGTGCTTGTAGAAAAGGGCGGTGCAGCACCGGGAGCAACCGGTCAGCATTACAAATCTCCGGGAGGAGTCGTTTACAAGACGCACGTGCAGACCTACGGCTGGCAGGGAAATGTAGGGGATGGCGCTACCAGCGGAACGACAGGACGTGCAAAGAGACTGGAAGCGATTACGATACAGAACATGTCGGAATTTTCCGGAGATATTACCTATCGTGTTCATGTGCAGACTTACGGCTGGCAGGCATGGAAGAAAAATGGTGAACAGGCCGGAACTACCGGACAGGCAAAACGGTTAGAGGCGATTCAAATCCGGTTGTCCGGTGAAATAGCAGAGAAGTATGATATTTACTATCGTGTCCATTCGCAGACATATGGCTGGCTTGGCTGGGCGAAAAACGGTGAACCGGCAGGTACGGCAGGCATGGCAAAGCGGTTGGAGGCCATTCAGATTGTGCTTGTACAAAAAGGCGGTGCAGCACCGGGAAGTACAGCACGTGCCTACATCGGACCTGCTGTACATTAGTCCGAAAGGATACATAGTAACAGAAAAATGTGGAAATACTACTCCGAAAAGGAGTAGTATTTTTATGTTGGAAAATTATGTAAGAACCGATTTGGCGCTTGAGCTAAAAGAAGATATATCGGAAAAATCCTCCCTTCAGGGTGTGGAAATCGAGGAATTTCAGGATGAGGAGCATGCACTGCTTCGGACGCATATCCGGGTTGTCGATAAAAGCGGCGAGAAGCTGTTAGGAAAACCGATTGGCAATTATATTACGATTGAAAGTCAAAAGCTTTGCTCGGATGATGAGGAAATTCATGAGCCGTTTGTGGCGGAGTTGCACCGGGTGTTGAAAAAATTGATAAAAAATGCAAAACGAATTTTTGTGATTGGTCTTGGAAATCGCAATGTGACACCGGATGCATTAGGCCCTTACGTTGTAGACCATTTGTATATTACAAGACATCTGCTTCGGGAAGGGTATGTGGAAAAAGCGATGGAGATTGCAGCGCTCTCACCGGGAGTGATGGCGCAAACGGGAATTGAGACGCAGACGATTATTAAATCACTCTGTGATGAGATAAAGCCGGATGTGGTAATCTGTGTGGATGCGCTTGCTGCGAGGGAGACCGAGCGCCTGAATACAACGATACAGGTTTGTGATACCGGAATTACGCCCGGAGCCGGTGTCGGTAATCGCAGATTGTCATTGAATGAAGATACACTTGGTGTGCCCGTAATTGCAATCGGTGTTCCGACTGTGATTTCTATGCCGGCGATTATCATGCATGCGATGGAGGGATTGCTTGAACGCATTCCGAATGCAATTTTAGAGCAGTGTGAGTCGGAGATTTCTTCTTATTTTCGTGATTCCTCGATTACATCCATGTTTGTAACACCTAAAAATATAGATGAAACTGTAAATAGAGTGAGCTATACCATATCGGAAGCAATCAATCGCTTTTTAACATAATGCTTTTTATCATGCATATATTATGGTATGGGATATAAAAATTTTGGACGAATTTATTTAGTTCTTATTCTGCTGCTGTGTGGATATGTGATAGTAAAGACGGATGTTTTGCCGGAAGAAATGCGCACGCGGATCAAACAGTTATTTGCGCCTGCATTTTATGCAGATACGGATAACTGCGATTTAAGCGGAGGCCTTGTTCCGGTCCTTGCCTATGCAAAGCAGTGTGAGGAAGAACAAGCGGTTGTGACGGCAGGTTATGATAAGGTGGCAGTGGATGCGGATATACCGATGGAATCAGATATCACAACACAGGCTGAAACAACGGAGTCACCTCCTGTAGCAACATCCACGGATATGATGACTGCACAGGCAATGGCAGAGGTTGATGCCCTGCCTGCAATCGAGGGTATTACATATTCTATGGAACAATTGCAGGATTTTGATTTTCTTGTCTCGAATTGCTATATTGTGGACAGCTCGACCAGTGTCAATCCGGATGAGCTAAATGCAGAGAATCTGCTTTCAAAGGATTTGACGATTGATAATTCTTCAGGAGAATATAAGGTCTTAATCTATCACACACATGGAAGCGAGGCATTTGCAGACAGCAGGGAAGGCTGTGTGGAGGATACCGTGATCGGAGTCGGAGATGAGCTGACGCGAATATTGGAGGAGGATTACGGGATTCCGGTTTATCATGACAGAACCGTGTATGACGTTGTGGACGGTGTGGAGGACCGGAGCCGCGCCTATGACCTTGCAAGCGAAGGAATCGATGAGATACTGAAAAAATATCCGTCCATTGAGGTAGTTTTGGATGTTCACAGGGATGGTGTGCGAAGTGATGTGCATTTGGTCAAGGATATCGACGGACGGCCGACGGCGCAGATTATGTTTTTAAACGGTGTCAGCCGGTTGAATGTAAATGGTGATATTGATTACCTGTATAATCCGTATAAGCTTGATAATCTTGCATTCAGCTTACAGATGCACTTGACCGGGAAAGAATTATACGGTGATTTAATGCGCAGGATTTATATACGTGGATATTGCTTTAATCTGAATAAGGTGCCTCGCGCATCTCTAATTGAGGTTGGCGCCCAGACAAATACGGTGGAGGAGGCAAAAAATGCCATGACACCGCTCGGGGCAATTCTGTATAAAGTGTTGATTGCACAGTAGCTGTAAAGTATGGTATACTTTTGACAAAATGGAAATGCCTAAACAAGATATATTTCGCAAGGAATGAGAGGAAACGAGACAGTATGGCACATTTAGATAAAAGTAAGATACGTAATTTCTGCATAATCGCACATATCGATCACGGAAAGTCGACGTTGGCAGATCGCATTATAGAAAAAACAGGGCTGCTGACGAGCAGAGAAATGCAGAATCAGGTATTAGATAATATGGATTTGGAGCGGGAGCGCGGAATTACGATTAAGGCGCAGTCGGTCCGGATTGTATATAAAGCGAAGGATGGAGAGGAATATATCTTTAATCTGATTGATACACCGGGTCATGTCGATTTTAATTACGAGGTATCGAGAAGTCTGGCTGCCTGTGAGGGTGCGATTTTGATTGTGGATGCCGCACAGGGTATCGAAGCACAGACGCTTGCAAACTGTTATCTTGCCGTAGATCATAATTTGGAGATAATGCCGGTTATCAACAAGATAGACCTTCCATCTGCCGATCCGGAGCGGGTCGTAAATGAGATAGAAGATGTAATCGGGATTGAGGCACAGGATGCCCCCCGTATTTCTGCAAAAAACGGAATCAATATTGACGAAGTACTTGAGCAGATTGTCACAAAAATTCCGGCACCATCCGGTGATTTTGACGCACCGTTAAAGGCACTTATTTTTGACAGTTTGTATGATGCCTACAAGGGTGTTATCGTATTTTGCCGTATTTTTGACGGTGTTGTAAAAAAAGGAACCAAAATCCGTATGATGGCAACCGGAGCTGAAGCTGAGGTTGTGCAGGTCGGTATATTTGGGGCAGGACAGTTTATTCCGTGTGAGGAATTGTCTGCCGGTATGGTAGGCTATATTACGGCGAGCCTGAAAAATGTCGGGGATACTGCGGTCGGGGATACGGTTACGGATGCGGACAACCCTTGCGATGAGGCACTGCCGGGATATAAAAAGGTAAATCCGATGGTATATTGCGGATTATATCCTGCGGATGGAGCAAAATATCCGGACCTTCGGGATGCCCTTGAAAAATTGCAGTTAAATGATGCTTCTTTAAGCTATGAGCCGGAGACTTCCGTTGCACTTGGATTTGGCTTTCGCTGCGGTTTTCTGGGGCTTTTACATCTGGAGATTGTACAGGAACGTCTGGAGAGGGAATATAATTTAGATCTTGTCACGACAGCTCCGGGTGTAGTTTATCGTGTGCATAAGACAGACGGCGAGGTGATAGAGCTTACAAATCCGTCCAATCTGCCGGATCCGTCTACGATTGAATATATGGAAGAACCATTTGTAGCTGCGGAGATTATGGTTACCACAGAATATGTAGGTGCTATTATGCAGCTTTGTCAGGAGCGTCGGGGCGTTTATAAAAGCATGGAATATATGGAGACGACAAGAGCACTTCTAAAGTACGATCTTCCGTTAAATGAGATTATTTATGATTTCTTTGACGCCTTAAAGTCCCGTTCCCGCGGATATGCGTCCTTTGATTATGAGATGAAGGGCTATGTGCGCTCGGATCTTGTGAAGCTTAACATTTTGATTAATAAGGAAGAGGTTGATGCACTTTCCTTTATTCTGCATAAGGATACGGCGTATGAACGCGGCAGAAAGATGTGTGAGAAGCTGAAAGAGGAGATACCGCGGCATCTGTTTGA
>CAZLZH010000021.1:0-36259 GCA_964563955.1 uncultured Bacteroides sp.
CTCTGCAAGCTCTTTGTCTGTCGGAACGATAAACATGTTCTTAACGAAATGTGCCTGCCATGCAACCTCAACAATGAAACGAACTGCCATACGTGTGTCAGCGTTTGCACCACAGAATGCATCTACAACATAAAGCTTCTTGTTGGAAAGCTCCTTCTGTGCGATATCCTTAACAACTGCCCATGTGTCCTCTGACATCGGGTGATTGTCGTTCTTGTACTCATCGGAAGTCCACCATACTGTGTCCTTGGAGTTCTTATCCATAACAATATATTTATCTTTTGGAGAACGTCCTGTAAATACACCTGTCATAACATTTACTGTATCTAATTCTGTGACCTGTCCGACCTCATAGCCCTCGTTTGAAGCCTTTGTCTCTTCCTCAAACAACAGCTCATAAGATGGATTGTGTACAATTTCAGTAGTTCCTGTAATACCGTACTTAGTTAAATCAACGTTTGCCATTTTAATATATCCCTTCCTTTGCTTTATTTATTTCAAGTGTTTCCACCCAAAATCAAACCGATTGTATCACTAAAAATTAAGCCAGTCAACAGACATATTTTAAATTTAGTCTTCTTTTTTATCTATGTAACGATTCAGTGTTTCAACAACTGTATTCAAATTATATGGTTTTGCAATATAATCATCCAGCTTATTCTCAAGGATACGCTCTTTATCTCCAAACATCGCTCTTGCCGTGACAGCGATAATCGGAAGGCGCTTCTTGTGCTCTTTCTGTTCGATTTCACGGATTTCCTGCGTTGCCGCTATACCATCCATAACTGGCATCTGCACATCAAAGAGTGCCGCATCGTATTCCTTCTGTTTGAAGAGCTCGATTGCCTTCTCGCCATTCTCAGCAATATCGTAAGAAAATCCCGCCATGCCGAGCAGCTTTCCGATAACCTGCTGATTGACCGGCTCATCCTCTGCAACAAGGATTCTTGCCTTGCTGTGTGCATTGATAGAAAATACAGCTGCATCCTCTTTTTCTTCCTCAGCTTTGTTCGCTTCAACCTCTGCTGCCTTCACAACCTTCAGCGGAATCTCTGCGATAAAGGTGGAACCGATTCCTTCCTTACTCTGTACGCTGATTGTACCGCCCATAAGCTCTGCAATCTGTTTTGAAATAACAAGTCCAAGTCCCGAACCGCCATACTTTCTTGTATCCGATGCATCCACCTGTGAAAACCGGATAAACAGCTTATCCATATTTTTCTCTGAGATACCGATACCCGTATCGGCTACAGCGATTCGAAGATTGACATTTTCCTTCTCCGCATCAATCGCTGCAATCTTGACTCTTACGCTGCCCTCGGATGTAAACTTGAGTGCATTGGAAAGCAGACAGTTCAAAATCTGCTGAATTCTCTGTCCGTCACCCTTTGCAAGCTTCGGAATATTATTGCCGAATGTACAGTCAAGCGCAAGCCCCTTGTTCGTTGCAAGCGGAACCTGTGCGGCAACCGTCTCCTCAATCGCACTTCTTACATCGAAGATTTCCTCTTTCAGATTATACTTTCCTGCTTCAAGCTTACTGATATCCAGAATATCGTTAATCAGGCGAAGCAGATTGTCCGCACATCCCTTTGCCGTAAGCAGATTATCGCGATAGTCAGCCTGAAGATCCTCAGCCATCAATGTAAGCTGCAACATACCGAGAATGCCATTAATCGGGGTACGAATTTCATGGCTCATATTTGCAAGGAATTCTGCCTGTGTCTTGTATGCTGCATTCGCATCTTCAATCGCTGCAGAAAGCTTGTTTTCCGTCTCCTTCTGCTCTGTGATATCAATGACAACCATATTGATATAGTCAGCCTCTGACTTGTACATAACCGTGTTGAATACTTTACCGAGCTTCTCCATCGTAATCTCTACATCCATGAAGTCGCCCTCTTTGGTACCGGATGTATTGTACGCGGTAAACCACGCGTTGATGTCCTGTAACACTTCGATTTTGCTCTCTCCGAGAATCTTCTCCTGATAATCGGAAAAATCGAGGTTAAAGTAGTTGCCAAATCGCTCGTTTGCCTCCTGAATACAGTACCCGATGCTGTTTCCGAGCGAATCTGTAATGATTTTTGCCTGTGCAAATCCAATCGGCAGATTCATAAACAGCTTCTTGTACTTGTCTCCCTTAGAATGACCTCTCACCTCGTTGCCGGATATTGCGGTTATGACTACTCCCGTAATCAACGCTGCAAGTACACCTACGATAATACCCGCAGGAATCGCCCCGAAAATAATACCAACGATTAATCCGAGTATCACTTCAAGTGCCGCTGCAATCATCATTAACTTCTGCCACCCTAAATTTGCTAGTTTTTCCATTTCGTAACACCCCCTAAATATCTTTATTCTACTATACATTTTCAAGTGGGTCAATATCCGCATCAGCCCTATTGGCAATTTCTTTTTTCTGTTTCAGATGTTTCTCAGCTTGAAGTGCAAGCAGAAACATCAACATACAGATTGCAGTAATTGCAATGCCAAAATACAAGCCTCTCGGCACATAAACGAGTTCAATCGTATGAACTCCCGGCTCCAGATCAACGCCGATAAAGGAACCCGCTATCTGATAATATTCCGCCGGTTTTCCATCCACCTTCAGCTTCCATCCCTCATCATACGGAATGCTTGTAAACAGTGTTTTATACTCCGGCATGTCAATCGTACCATAGACATAGCCATCTTCAAGCGCCTCCACATCCAGCATGTTTTGTGTCAGCTCCTGATACACCATTTCATATGCTGACCGGTCAAATGTCGACACATAAAACTGGGCAACACCGGCCTCTGATACGTTATTATATTCATATTCAATGGACACGCAGTCTCCCTCGTTCAACTCTCCCAGATGAAAAATCTGAATCTGGTAACGATCATAGGCATACTCCTGACCATTGATATAGAAATGAATCTTTGTAACATAATTGCCGCGGCAATTGACATAATAATCTCCTGCATGGTCCACGGTAAAGTTAATCATAAAATACATTTTCCCCGGTGCATTCGGCGTATAGGAAACCGTATTTTGTTCATAGGAGACGGCTGCGGTATCACTCGTCACACCGACCGCCGGATATTCATCCCTGAAAAATCCTCCGTATCCGGTCATATCGTATGCCAGCGCATTTTGTCCCGGTGCCGCTGTATATGCATTCTGATTCCAGTCCTTTACATTATTATCGACCGCAAAGCCGAGGGAAGACGGGTACGGATTTTCATAGACAGAGACATTGTCTATCGTCTCCACATACCGAAAATCATAATTATTCAAATCTCCCGGCCGCTCAAGCAAATAACGGATATTAAACAGTGTATTCGTAAATGGCGTAGAACCCCGGTATAAAAATTCATTGGCTCCCGTGTAAAAGCCCAAACGTCCCATCGTCGTCACAAGCGGGCCGAGCACGGTTGAATTAAATGTACTGACACTCGGCATGTTGTGCCAGCTTGCCTCATCAAGCACGGTATAGTCCATCAGCTCCGCCCGATAAAATCCGATAGCTTCTTCTTCCGCCATTTCCTGCACACTGTCATACGCCTTTGTCACCGCCGGGCTCGTCTCATAATATTGCATATAATCACAATACCCGTTATCCATGAATCCATAAGCCGCATTTGCAACAATCTCAAAGATAAAAAGAATGCTGATGGCGCCCGCAGATGCCGGTGCTTTTAACTTTTTTGTACTTCGCAAAATGACAAGCACACCATATGCAAGCAAAAGTAAAACTGCAGAAATCAAAATCCACCATGTCTTTGTCTCTGTCTTCTGCCAACACATAACTGTAAATGCCAGTGCAAGGAGTAAAGACGAAACTACAAAATACACATCTATTTTTGCAAGCTTCCGAATACAATCATAGGTCATGACAAGTAAAACGAAGATAAACAAGAAAGAAAACCGATTTGGTATACCATACTGGTTGTGCATGCCATGCCAGATATAATTCAGTGTCTCATGATTAAAGCTTACAACGAGAAATACAAGCAGCAGATATCGCCGTATCTTCTTCCAAGGATGCTCCTTCACAAACAAATACAAAAACATAACAAGCACTGCCAGCATACCGCAGTACAAATTCACGCCACCGTCGAACGTCTGATTTGTGATTGGTTTTGTAAATACCAAAAGCTGCCGCAGCATCACAAAGATATTTCCATACCAGCTACCCTTTGGTAATCCCATCTCTCCAGCCGCTGTGGACATGATTCCAAAATACGACGGCAGAAGTATAAATGCGGCAAGTCCTCCGGACAAGAGCGAGTAAACCGCAAAGCGGATTCCGTCTGCAAAAAAGCGTTTCACCGTCTTGTGCGCATATACAAAAAACCATAATACAAGAAACAGACAGATGATATATCCAATATAGTAATTGCAATAAAGTGCATAAAACAGCGAAAGTACATACAGCTTCGGATCCTGCTCCTTCATCATGCGGTCAAATCCGAGCATAATGAGCGGGAAGATCATGATACAGTCCAGCCACATCGTATTCCAGTTATAAGCGATTACATAGTTGCTCAGCGCATAGGCAACCGAAACTGCGACAATGACAAAATTCCGCCGTTTCCTTCCATCCTTATAGCTTAAGAAATGTGTCATACTAACTGCAGTAAGTGCAATCTTTAAACACATCAAAAAGCATGTCACAGCTGTAATCTGCTCTTTTCCAAACAAAAGCAGCAATAGATTAAACGGGCTCATCAGATAATAAGACGCAAGGGAGATAAAATTCGAGCCAAGTGCCACGTTCCACGTGTAAAAAAGGCTTCCCTCATGCAAAAGCTTATCCCGAAACTCCGAGAAAAAAGGCAGATATTGATGCACACTGTCCACAAGCGTCAGGGAATGCCCTCCAAATGGAGCAATTTTCTCAGCGATACAGACGACGAGCATCACAACTGCCACAATTGCAAAGGACAGGTAATAGCACCAGTTGTCCCGTATATTTTTGCGGAATCCGCGCTTCTTTTTAAATATAAACAATTTACTGAACACATAATTCAGCACTAATACGACTACCTGTACCAGAAGCTTTGACAATCCCTCATGAATGCGGAAGCTGTCACAAAGAATCGCAAATCCGAGTATCTCGACAGCCATAGATATGACTCTTGCTCCGACAAACTGCACTGCCTCCACAATCGTTGCGTATACGCCTGTCTTCCGACTTTGAAACACAAAAAATTTGTTCGCAAAATATGCAAAAGCAATAGCCATAGCGATTGCTATGGCATTGCATGTATTTCTTTCAATTGTGGTAAATGTTCGAAGCAAAAAGAACGACAGCAGATTGACAAGCGTCGTACAGCCTCCGGCTATCAGATAACGCATTTTTTCATCCGCCAATATCTTCTTTATAAATTTAATCATATTCTCATTACCAAACCTTTTAGTTTAAGCCTGTAAGCAGATAGATCAAAGGGGAATTCCAATAAATTGTAACCTCATTGCAGGAGTAGCACTGTTCATTATCTACATAGCTAAGACCTGGTGCCACACCATATAAAACGGCGTTTGCATATGGGTCATCCAGATTGTTATTAGCACCACCGACAAGCATACCCGGCATCGTTTTACCAAGCACCTGCGAAGGTCTGTGGTGAGTTCCGTTTGGTGTCAAACTGCCATATCCGGTTACATAGCAATATCCGGTTCCGTTTAAACCAAATATATAATCACGCATCTTCTGCGCATATTCCGTATACTTCGCATCCCCTGTCAGCTTCGCTGCAATCAAAAACTGCATTCCGTTGTTTGCAATCGTCATGTTGCTGCCCCACGGATATGTGACTCCCATGCCGGTAAACAGTCCCTCAGATTCACATTTTGCGAGCTGCTCATCCGCATCCGCAAGTATTTTCTCTGTTGCAGCTTCCTTTAACGCTGCATCGGTATTATCATTTTTTGCAAGGTCATACAACGCATAAGTCCCAATATCTGCCCATCCAAGTCCGGTCAGATAATTGCCGTCCATAGCCGTCTTCGTTGCCTCCAGATACTTGTCCTCTCCGGTTGCAAGGTAAAGCTCGGCTGCCGCCCAGAGCCGCTCATCCCCAAGCTTCGTGTCATCATAAGCACCTGTCACAATCTCAGCCGGGTTTTCGTAGCCCTTCATATCCGGATTTGCCTCCAAAAATGCATAGGCAGCAATAGCAGCATCCAGACAGCTCTTAGCAAATTCCGCATCATACTCTGCATAGACAATCGATGCCTTTGCCATAACTGCTGCAAAATCCGCAGTTGCCGTATAGGAAATCGGTGCAAGTACCATATCATCTGTCTCATCAACGGCAAGCACTGTCTCCGGGAATACAAGTGCAGTTACCTTGTGGTACACACCGCCGCTCTCTGCATCCTGCATCTTGAGCATCCAGTCTAGTTCATATTTTGCCTCATCCAGCAAATCCGGAACTTTATTGCCGCTCTCCGGAATTCCAAAATCATCCGCATCCTGTCCATAGTCCTCATAAGCAAGCAGCAAATCCTGTACCGTCTTTGCGCCAGGCACTACATAACGTCCATAGTCACCGGCATCATGCCAGCCACCCGAAACATCAACCTTCTTGCCGGATGTATCACCGTAAATCGTTGCCTCCTGCATATGACATGCCTCGTGCGCAAAGTCTCCGGCAATCTCTTCCGTAACCTCGGTTCCGCAGCGCTGTTTATATAACATCAACACAACATCCTTATAGATATCATCATACAGACCTTCTCCGATTGAGAATGTATAAGATGCTCCGGAAGGACTGGAAATAATCTTATATGTGCCCGGAGTCTTAAACTCCGTAAAATCGCCATGCCGGACATTGGATTCCACAGATTTGTCATAAGAAAGCTCGCCATATGCACCGACAAATACTGTTTCCTCCGTCTCGGCATCTACAAGCTTAAATTTCTCATCATCCTTTGATGTAACGACAACCGTCTTCACATCATCCGGATTATATCCAATTTGATTTACCTTTACACGAATCGGCGTCGGCGCACCCTCGATTTTTTCAGCATTTGAGCTATCCTTTACATACAAAGACAGATTGTCAAAATAAATCTTGTGTGCCTCAGTCACCTCTGTCTGCCCTTCCTGTGTACCCATATTTACAACAAACCGCGGTGCCGGGTCAGAGTTCTCCTCCATCGTGAAATCCATGGTAATTGTCTGCTTCTCCGGTCCGATTGTTATGAAATCATTCGCATATGCATGATAATCTCCACCGTTTACCTGCACACGCCACTGAACAACACGTTCAATATCACTGTGAACATCAAAGCTGATTGTATAGACGCATCCCTTCGCCATCGTAAAACCGTCATAGTAAATCTGACAACTGTGCTCAAGTGGTCCGCTCTTTGTAATATCACATACAAGCTCTCCGTTTTCTATATACATTGTAAAATTACCATTATTCGTGTAGCTTGTGAACCCGGCAGTGGAACCATCGTCAAAGTTCACGCCGATTGCATCTGCACCCTCAACTGTCGTAAAACGGTCATCCTCCACAATCTCCTGCTCGGTTGTAGGCCAGTCGCCGTCATCCCCAATCGCATTGCTCACTGTCGCATCGCTGTCACTTGCCTGCTCTACAGCGGTCGTTGTTTTCTTATCCTCTGTATCTCCGCAGGCACATAGCGAAACCGCCATGGATGCCGCGAGAAAAATGGCTGCTGTCTTTTTAAACTTCTTCATCATATCCTCCTTTATATTACCTGCAATATTCAAGTACCTCTTCATATGGAAGCGACCCTCCGAATAAATCAAGCGCGCTTCCGACTGTCACATCAACCCGGTTTTTGCCAAGCTGTTTCAACCTCTCTAAATCCTCAAAGCTTCCGACACCGCCTGCATAGGTCATCGGCAGCTTTCCCCATGCACCGAGCATCGCTGCAAGCTCTGCTTCAATACCGGAGGCCTTTCCCTCCACATCGACCGCATGAATCAGATATTCACTGCAATATTCGGACAAAGCATCGAGCGTCTCCGGACTCACAACGACATCCGTAAATTTCTGCCATCGGTCTGTCACGATATAATAACGCCCATCCCGTTTGCGACAGCTTAAATCAAGCACCAGATGCTCCGGTCCAACCAGCTGCGACAATCGTTTCAGATTTTCAAACTGAACCTGCCCTTCACGAAAGACATACGATGTCACAATTACATGACTTGCCCCAAATGAAAGGAATTGTTCTGCATTCTCCGCTGTAATGCCTCCGCCAATCTGAAGGCCTCCGGGATATGCCGCAAGCGCCTCCTTTGCCTGTGCCACATCTGCCTCATAATAGGGAGAGGTCGAAGGATTCAGAATAATGATGTGCCCGCCTGCAATTCCGCTTTTTTTATAGAGCGTTGCATAAGACTCCGCCCGAAGCTCCGACACAAAATTATCGGTTGCGAAATCCGCCTCATCCTTTAAGCTTCCGCCTACAATCTGTTTGACTGCCCCATTATGTATATCTATACACGGCCGAAATCGCATAACGTCCTCCTATTGTTTCCAAATAATGACTGTCAATTATCGTATCATATTTTGACCCCTTCTTCAATACATTTTACCTTTACGCAGGCGACAATTTGTTGTATCATTTTATATATCAAATAATAGGAGTTATACAACTATGAATTATAATTTAAAACAGGCTCTGACCGATTGTTATATGTACGGTGAAATTATATGTCAGCAGGGCTTCGGTCCAAAGACTGACATCTCCATGCATGAGATGATTCGCTTTGATTTATTGCAGTATCTGGTGTTTCTGACTGATACCTCCGACGGGAACATGTACCCGGAAACACGTTTTCTGCACGAATATCTCGGACAGTATTTTACACTTGAAACACTGATGAAATTTAAATACGACCGCACGGAATCCAAAGAATTTGCCGAAACGATTCCCCGTTCTCTTACATATTTTGTTGAGGCGGACCAATCCGGCAAATCTGCTTGCACGACAAAAGGATTTTCAAAATCCCGCAATATGTACAACCTGTATGTGGACCTCGGAAGAGAGTACATTTCCTGTAACAGCCACACTACCGACAAGGAGCTTCAGGCATTGACCGGCTACACCGACATGCTGGAGCAGTATCTCCGCAAATTAAAGCTCTTTGAACCGGGCAGTAATCCGGTTTTAAAAAAGTCAGATTCTCCGAAAAAAACCGATACACCCGCATCTACAAGCAAGGCTGCCATTGATGCCATGAAGGGGACAATCAACAAACAGGAGGTTCCGGAGGAGGACATCAAGCTTGATGATTTGTTGAATGAGTTAAATGAGCTGACCGGTCTTACGGAGGTAAAGAAGGATATCAAATCGCTCATCAACCTGTTAAAGGTAAAAAAGTTGCGGGAAGAACGCGGCATGAAGCAGCCGGAGATGTCGCTGCATATGGTATTCTCCGGGAATCCCGGTACCGGCAAAACAACTGTCGCCCGTCTGCTTGCCAAAATCTATAAATGTCTTGGTATTTTGCCGAGCGGCCAGCTCGTTGAGGTCGACCGCGCAGGTCTTGTGGAAGGCTATGTCGGTCAGACTGCCATTAAGACAAGGGAAGTGGTGGAAAGTGCGCTCGGCGGTGTCCTGTTCATCGACGAAGCCTATACGCTGACTGCCGGTAAGGACGGCAAGGATTTCGGTCAGGAAGCTGTTGACACGTTATTAAAGATGATGGAAGATCACAGGGACAACCTGATTGTGATTGTAGCAGGATACACGGATTTGATGCAGGAATTTATTGATTCCAATCCGGGACTCCGCTCCCGTTTTAATAAATATATCTGCTTTCAGGATTACAGTGGCGAGGAATTATACGACATCTTCCTGTCTATGTGTGAAAAGCAGGAATATGTGCCGAATGCACCGGGGAAGGCATATGTGAAGGAGCTGCTTTCCAATTGGGCAGAGTCACATGATGATAATTTTGCAAATGCACGTGAAGTGCGTAATTACTTAGAACGCTCCATCGCACGGCAGGCGAGTCGTATTGTCGAGCTTGATTCCGTAAGCGACACCCAGCTTAGAACGCTGACAAAGGGTGACCTCACGGAATAATACGCTGCGGCAAAAACGGATCACCATTTTTCAGGACGTGGGACCAAAGAATCTCGAACAGATCTTTTTCTCTGTGATAGGTCTCCTCGTCCTGTTTTTCTGTTTCCGCTAGCAGTCTGACCGGCTTTGGCAGAGCATGATAGTGCCAGACTGCATGTGCTGCCTGCACAATCAGATAGCCGTGTTCCCGTACCCGCAGGCAAAAATCGAGATTGGACAATTCCGTGCGGAACTTATCCGCAAATCCCCCAAACCGGGCGAACACAGACCTTTTCACAAGCATACAGTGATCCGCCACGATGGTGTAATCATAATTCATGCCAAAATAAGAAAGTTCCCCCTTCTCATCCGCATTCCGCATATGTGCAATTTCCGCATCATCTGCTTTTCTCACACCGCGATACAGATATGTATAAAGTTCTTTTCCGCCCAGTGATAATCCCGCATGATAGATATAATCCCTGTCATCATACAGCGTTCCCGATACAACTGCGACATCATCCCGCATACAGATTCCCACCATCTGACCAAGTGCAACAGAGTTTGCAATCTCAACATTTGCATCCAAAAACAGTAAATAATCGCCCTGCGCTTTTACCGATGCATAATTTCGAACCTCCGTTTTACTTGACGCCTCCTGTGCAGTTATGACAGCAATGTTTCGGCGCTTGCTCTGCATCTGATGATAATAATTCTGAAGCTCACTATCCTGTCTATCCTGGTCGACAATAATAATTTCAAAGCTGCTGTATCTCATTTTTTCATACATCGGCTCCAACAGTTTTTCCATAAGCGCACGGTTCGTATGTCCGCTCACGATAATGGACACGAGCGGATTGCCCGGCGTGTCATAGCTTAAGGAATAAACTCCGGTCTGTTCTGTCGCTGTCACACTTGCAAGTAGCCGCATCCTCTGCAGATGTGCCTCAAGCGCTGCTTTTCCCGCAAGCCTTGCCCGTGTCTGTTTTAACTCCAGTTCCTCCGGATTTTCATTCTTTAAACGGGCATGATAAAGCACCCTGTCAATATGTTTAATCCGTCTGTTCCCCTCACAGCAGCGAAGCGCCATATCATAATTCTGTGCGCCATCGTATTCGCTGTGAAATCCTCCGCACGCAGACATAAGCGCACGCTTTGCCACAAACAGATGGGCTATATAATTGCACGCACGCAGCAAATCCGGACTGTAATCCGGCTTAAACTGTGGACGCAAAAATCTGCTTCCGCTCTCATTCATTTTGTCTTCATCGGTATAAACGACATCATATCGTTCCTCCTGCAATGCAGACACAACTCTATATAGTGCATCCTCCGTCAGTCTGTCATCATGGTCGAGCAATGCTACATAATCGCCGGCCGCCTCCGAAAGTCCGCGGTTGCAGTTCCCGGATATCCCCTGATCGACTTCCATCTTGATATAGCGGATACGCTGCTCTGTCTCCATATACTGTCTTATGATTCGCTCCGTCTCCAAGCTGTAAACCTTTTCAATAACAGAAATCTCTGCATTCTCTTCTGTTTCCGCATAGACAATCGGCAGGTCTCCCTTCGCCTGACTGCCATCCACCAGACAAAGCTCCCAATGTCCATATGTCTGATGCAGGACTGATTCAATCATTCCACGCAAAGAAAGCTCCGGTGTCATATAGACCGGAACTAAAATACTGATAAGTGGTTTATAAGCAAACTCCGTCTCTCTCTGCCGGGCAAGCTCCTCCTCATCCGCCTCCTGCTGTTCCCGAAACCAACGATCATATGCAAGCCCTGTACCCATGACCCGGGAACGGGCCTTCGAGATTGCGTCCGGAAGCGTCGTCCTTCGAAAATGCTCCACGCTCTTTTTTAAATTATCCGCATTCAGTGTCGACATGGAAAACTTCCGTTTTTGCTCCATAAACTCCCCCGCCCTTTTTATTATTTACACTCTGATTGAAAAATCCGCTGCATCCAGTGCCAGGTTTACATTATAATATGGGTCTCCGTCTGCCAAAATTTCCGGCCACCGCTTTGCAAACAGGTCTATTTCTCTGCTAAACCGCATCTGCTTTTCCGGCGTATCCTCAAGGCCTCTGGACTTGGACTCATAATGATAAAGCATCGCCTGTGGCACATACACGACAAGCTTTCCAAGCTCACGCACCTTCATACAGAAATCGACATCGTTAAATGCCACCTGAAACCCTTCCTCCAGGCCCCCGACTGCGTCAAAAATCTCCTTCTTTGTCATAAGACATGCCGCCGTCACAGCGCTGTAATCACAGGCAACTCTTGTCCGCGACTGATAGAGGCCGTCCTCCTCACGCAAAGTCACAAACGCATGTCCGGCAATTCCGCCAAACCCGATGATGACTCCTGCATGCTGTATCGTATTGTCCTCATAATATAACCTTGCACCGACGATTCCAACATCCTCCCGCTGACAATAGCCAAGCATCTGCTCCAGACAATCCGGACTTATGATCTCCGTATCATTATTTAACAGCAAAATGTATTCGCCCTTTGCATGCTCGACCCCAAAGTTATTGATACGGGAGTAATTAAACTCATCCGGCCAATGCAACAATCTGACATCCTCCCGTTTTTCAAGCTCCTTATAATAGTCAAACGTCTCCTGTTGTTCACTGTTATTTTCCACAATCACATACTCCAAATTGCGATACGTCGACTTGTCATCAATAGATTTCATACACTTCTTTAAGTCCTCGATATGATCCTTGTTCGGTATCACAATCGAGATAAGCGGATTCCCTTTCACCGCATAGGTAACCTTATACTGTCCAAGATTCTCTCCATCCTCCACGACTGCAGAAAGTCCGACTCTCTTCAGGTGTGCTTCAATTGCACGTCTGCCGGCATCAAATGCATACAGCTTGGACTCCGGAATCTCTGCCGTCGATACCTTATGCGCACGCCAATGATAGAGCACGCGCGGAATATGGTGAATTCCATCTGCCTGTTCTACACACCGAAAAATAAAATCATAATCCTGCGCCCCATTGTACGCCGAATCAAGCAATCCTACCTTATCTGCAAGTGATTTTTCCACGACAAACATATGGCAGATATAATTACAGGAGCGAAGCAGGTCGATGTTAAAATCCGGTTTAAAATTCGGATTAAAAAAGCTTCTGCCTGTCTCATCTGTCTTATCCTCATCCGTATAGATTACCTGCACTTTTCTTTTATTGAGTGCCTTCACACACTCAAACAATGCATCATTTGTAAACAGATCATCATGATCTCCGAGCACAATATAATCCCCGGTTGCAAGCTCATATGCCTGATTTGTATTCTCCGATATTCCAAGCGGGCCCTCGCGCTTTGCAATATATCGAATTCTTTTATCTTCCTTTTGATAGATTTTTAAATAGTTTTGCAGACGAGTACAGTCCCTGCTTCCATCCGAAAAACAAAGCTCCCAATTGTCATAGGTCTGCGCTTGAAGGGATTCAATCAACGCTTTTAGATATTTCTCGTCACTCTCATACAATGGCACAAGAATACTGAATTTCGGAGCATAAGGAAATGTTGTCTTTCTCTGCTCATCAATCTGTTTTGCCTTCAGCAGCTTTTTGTGTGCAAAACGGTTGTAATCCTTATGGCTAAACGGCGTTGCCACCGTCAAATGTCTCTTGATCTTTGTGCAGGTACTCCGAAAGCCAAATGTTTTCGTATTGTTATAGACGCGCAGCATATTGACATACAGATTCTGCATATATTTCCCGGCCAGACAGCTGCCGTCCTTTTGAATATTTTTCTTCTGAATGTTTTTTCCGGCCTTTATCTTTATCACGAGATTCTTTTTGCCCCAGTCAAGTGGAAGCTTAATCGAAAAGCCTATCTTCCGCGGCTGTTCACATTCCGTAAAACGGCGCATAGCATCGGAACGGACGTACCACTCCGGCATAGTTTCCGGAAGCTGCAAAATCTCTCCGTTTTTCCTATCCTGTAAGGTGATGGTTATCTCCTCGCTGTCAATTGCCCAGCCGCGTATCACAAACGCACCGCCTTCTTCCCTTACGGCATCGACGGCATAATTGATATCATGAAGCTCTTTTATAAGCTTCGCACCCTTGCACTTACAGAGCTGTCCTGTTGTTCCGTCTGTCTTCTTTACAGAAAGCAAAAACATGTCCTTCGCAAAAATCTTCATCGGAATACTGACTGAGATTGTCAGCATCCGTGAATACACCTTTTCCTTATCATGCTGTCTGTGAAATGCAGGCGCCTGTGTCAATTTTAGTTCGCATGGCAATGTCTTTTCCTGCCCGTCCTGAACCAGTACCGCACATACTTCCTGCCCCTCCAAAAATTCTGACGTACAATATCCGGTCGCAACAATCTGACGCGTAGATGTCACACCTTTTCTGATTTCTTTAAACAAATAATCTTGACTCATATAGCCTCCGAAATATTTATATAAAATAATTCTTGAATTTTTTATCCCATTTCGCTATAATATCCATGTTGTATGGTCAACTATTTACAAAATAACCATTCTTATATCAATCTTCCAGTATTAACCATGACCATATAACGCAAACGGGGAATCGGCCCATCCGGTTCCTCGTTTTTGTTTTATATTATACTCTTTTCCGTCTCCACACAGTCGGGCAGAACAGCAGCAGCAATGGGAAAATCTCCAGACGCCCGGCAAGCATATTGAACATCAATACATATTTGCTGAACACAGAGAAATGTGCAAAATTCTCCATCGGTCCAACCAGACTTAATCCCGGACCGATATTATTGAATGCCGCGGCTACCGCCGTAAAATTTGTCACCAGATCTTTATTTTCAAATGAAATCAATAGGACAGAGGCAGCAAATATCATAAGATATGTTATGAAATATACATTTGTGGCACGAATGATTTCATGCTCCAACGGTTTTCCCTCCACCTTAACCTTTTTAACGGAACGAGGGTGAAGATACGATAATATTTCCTTAAAAAATGTTTTAACCGCAATGATTAAACGCGAAACCTTGATTCCACCGCCTGTACTTCCGGCACACGCACCGACAAACATCAGGATAACAAGCACCGTGCGCGATGTCTCCGGCCACACATTGAAATCCGTGCTTGCAAATCCGGTCGTCGTCATAATACTCGCCACCTGGAAAAAGGCATGTCGTATACCCTCGGACGGTGCATAAGAAGCAAAATTATACAGATTTATAAATATGATAATTGCAGACACGAGAATAATAATAAAATATACCCGTACCTCTTCGAATTTGAAGGCTTCCCGCAGCTTGCCCGTAAAAAGCAGGAAATAAAATCCAAAATTAACGCCGAACAAAATCATGAATATCGTCACAACCCATTGCATATACGGACTGGTACTCACGAATCCGTCATTCCAGATTGCAAAGCCTCCGGTTCCCGCCGTACCGAATGCGGTCGTCAATGACCCAAATAACGACATCCCGCCTGCGAGCAGGAAAATAATTTCCAGCACTGTCAATGCAATATAAATCGTATACAGATATTTTGCAGTCTGCCGCACCTTTGGCACAAGCTTTCCAACTGACGGTCCCGGGCTTTCGGCTTTCATGAGATTCATACGGCTTCCGCCCGCCATCGGTACAATTGCAAGCAAAAATACAAGAACCCCCATTCCACCAATCCAATGACTGAAGCTGCGCCAAAACAGACTGCATTTTGACAATGATTCTATATCGGAAAGAATCGTCGCTCCGGTTGTCGTAAATCCGGATATCATCTCAAACAATGCGTCCGTAAAGGATGGTATATCACCATTTAACACAAACGGCAGACAACCAATCACAGACATCAATATCCAGGAAAGTGCCACCGTGACAAAGCCCTCCCGCAGGTAAAAGCGCATATTCTTCGGTTTTTTCAAGACAATAAGTGTGCCAAGCAAAGCACTTCCTATAGCAACCCATAGAAATGCAAAGCCCTGTTTTTCTCCATATACGGCGGAAACAACACAAGGGAGCAGCATAAATGCTGCTTCCAAGTCCATAATCCATCCTAAAATGTATATAACAACTGCATAGTTCATATCTGGTCTCCTGACACTACCATTCCGAATTTGTCTCCGGCAAATGGCCGACGCGACACATTTATTTCAAGATGTCGCTTACGTCTGTGAAGCCGGTATGTGTTGTAACTACAACTACATAATCTCCCTCACAGATAATATCCTGTCCGCGCGGAATAATAATTTTTCCTTTGCGGTTCAGACAGGCAAGCAGAAGGTTATCCTTCAGGGCAAGCTCCATAATCGACTTCCCTGTAACCGGAGAATCCTTCTCCACCTTAAATTCAATTGCCTCAGCACGATTGTCAAATATATGATAAAGTGTCTCAATATTGCTGCCTACCGTATTTTGCATGGCACGAATATACGTAAGAATTTTTTCTGCCGTAATATATCTCGGATATACGATACTTCCGATATCCAGTCCATCCAATACATCACTGAATGTGCTGCGATTAATCTTCGTAATGACCTTTGTATCCGAGTTTTTCTTTGCAAACAATGTAAGCAGTATGTTTTCTTCATCGAGTCCCGTAAGCGGAACAAATGATTCGACATTTTCAATGCCTTCCTCTTTTAAGAGATCCTCATCCGAACCATCCCCATGAAGAATCAATGCTTTCGGAAGCAGCACACTCAATTCCTCACAGCGCCTTTGATTCATCTCCAAAATCTTTACCTCAACCCCTGTCGATGTGAGCTGTTTTCCGAGATAATAAGAGGTTTTCCCACCTCCGATAATCATACAGTTTTTTACCCTGTGCGTCTCCACTCCGATTTTTCGAAAAAATTCCATGCTCTGTGTCGGCGTAGCCAAAAATGTGATGGAATCGCCCTCCTGAATCACAAACGAGCCATCCGGAATAATCAGGTTTCCTTCGCGCTCCACACCGCACACAAGCATATCACAATTTAACTCATGCATAGATGAAATCGGCTTATCGTGCAGAAAATTGTCATTTGGAACCTTAAACTTTACAAGCTCCGCATGACCGCGCGCAAAGGAGTTGATTTCCAGTGCGGTCGGAAGCCGGAGCAGCCGCGCAATCTCTCTTGCCGTCTCAAGCTCCGGATTGATAATCAAAGAAAGTCCAAGCTGGTTTCGCAGATAGGAAAGCTCCATGCTGTAATCAGGATTTCGAACACGCGCAATCGCCGCGCAGTCACCAACTTTCTTGGCAATCGTACAGCAAAGCAGATTCAGCTCATCGCTCTCCGTGACCGCAATCAAGACGTCCGCGTCACGGATACCCGCCTCAATCTGTACACTGTAGCTGGCACCGTTTCCGGTAATTCCCATAACATCATAGGACTCTGTTATTTTTTGCACCACATCAGATTGCTGGTCAATCACCGTGATATCGTGTGATTCATTGACAAGGCTTTCCACCAATGTACTGCCCACCTTGCCGCAGCCGACAATGATAATATTTAAGCCCTGCTCCCGCTTTCCGTTTTTCTTTTCGGAACTTTTTCTCGGTAACTTCATTTCCTGCTCCCTTATATTTTGGAACTTCATATATTCCAGATTTGCGCAAAGTAGCACAAATCCTGTATCATCAGTCTGCGACTGACGATATGATTACAAGTATTCTATCACACTTGTTTCATTGTCACAAGGAAATGATACACGAAATCGTGTTCCGAAATCCTGTCTGGATAATACATCAATCTTTCCATCATGTGCATCCACAATCCATTTTGCTATAGAAAGTCCGAGCCCAGAGCCTCCGGTCTGCCCGTTTCTCGCCTCGTCCGACCGGTAAAACCGTTCAAAAATATGCACGACATCAGCGGATTGCATACCGATTCCTTCATCCTGCACCTGATAGAATGCCCGATTTGCTTCCATACCGACCGAAAGCGTAATCGTATCACCCTTTTTCGAATATTTTGCAGCATTCTGTACAAAGATTCGAACAGACTGCTTAATCATAGCAACATCTCCATATACGCAGATTCCCGGGTGTTCTGAAAATGCGTACACGTGCTCACTGTCAATCATCATGGACTCCTCGTAGACTTCCCGCATCATATCATTCAAATCAAACGGCGCCGGCTTTAATGTGTTGCGCCCACTGTCACCCCTCGCCAAAAAGAGCAGCTGCTCAATCAATTCCTTCATGTGTTCCGACTCTGCCTTCAACGCCTCAATGGATTCCTCCAAAACCTCCGGGTTCTCCTTTCCCCACCGGTCGAGCATATTGACATAGCCCTGAATGACCGATATCGGCGTCCGAAGCTCATGGGACGCATCCGATACGAACCGTGTCTGCTGCCGTCTGCTCTCCTGCATGCGCGCCAAAAGATTGTTCAGCGCAACCTCAATACTCTGCAAATCCTTGTCTCCTGTGGAAATGTGTATATCTGATGCATCGACCGATACGCTTGAGATTGCCCGTTCAAGATGCTCCAGATTCGCTTCGGATGCGCTTAAATTTGAAATCGCCTCTGCCCGCACAGCAAGATCATTTAACGGGCGCAGCTTACGCCGGATGCCACGTGTATCAAAGCATGCCGCCAAAAGCTGAAACAATTCCACACAGAGAAGTACTGCTGATGGAATCAGCGCATAATCAAAAAAATCGTGCACCATATAAGACTGGCTCACGTCACCGAAACTTGCTATAATCTCCAATGTCTGATAAGAATTTCCATTCCATGCCCAAATAATATCCGGCCAATCACCCCATACATCCCCGCATATACAGTCCGCACGCCATACCATAAATGTAAGAACGAGCAGGGCTGCAATTACCACATCCAATCCAAGCAGCGAAAAAAAACGCTTGAACCAGAAGCTGACATTAATCCGCCGGGCAATCGAGGTTGTCTTTTTATTTTCACGTTCTTCCCTCATCCTTATCGTCTCCGTTTTCCTATTCTTTAATGCAATACCCGACACCACGCACCGTCTGAATCAGCTTGATACCATAATGGTCATCAATCTTTGTGCGAAGATAACGTACATAAACATCTATAATATTCGTCTCACCCACATAATCGTAACCGCACACTTCATTTAACAGCTTCTCTCTTGTCAGCACAATGTTGCGGTTTTTCATCAAGGTATGCAGTAACTCAAACTCGCGGTTTGTAAGCTCCACATTTTCTCCCTGCACGGTCACCTCATGGCGGTCTTCATCCAGACAAACTCCCAATATCTCCAGCTTGTGTGTCGTCATATCTCCGGATCTTGCATGTTTTTTGAGTGCCACACGGATCCTTGCAAGCAATTCCTCTATCGCAAACGGCTTTGTAATATAATCATCCGCTCCCGCATCGAGTCCGGACACCTTATCCATAACTGCATCTCTGGCAGTTAACATAATAACCGGTGTATCCTTTTCCTGCCGCAGTCTGCGCAGGACCTCCATGCCGTTTAAACCCGGCAGCATCACATCCAGCAAAATCAGGTCAAAGCAGCCGGAGAGGGCTTTTTCCAAGCCCTCTCGTCCATCCAATGCCTTTTCAACTTCATTTCCTTCATGAATAAGCTCAAGCTCCACAAATCTTGCAATTGCCGCCTCATCCTCAATAATTAAAATCCGACTCATACGTGCTCCTTACTTCTTCACATCATCCTTCAGCGTCTCACATGCCTCTGATACCTTGTCGCATGCATGATTGATATCCTGAACGGTCTTTGTATCTCCCTCGAAATGATACTTAAAGTCGCAAAACATTCCGATTATCAAAAGTGGAACTGTTACCCAGAATGCTAACACCAGCAGAAGAATAAATACAATGACCGGCATCCGCATTACCCGCTCACCCCTTCGCTCAATCGTAAAGTCCTTCTCACAGCCCTTTTTAATCCAATCTCCGATAAAGCGGAAGAAATCATCCATATGCTCTCCAAAGGTTTTCTTCTTACAGGACTGCTCATATGCTGCCTGTGCCTGTGCCATCTCCTCCGAATGCTCCCTCGGCGATGTCGAATAGCTGCTTACCTCCGGTGCCTTTATCTTGCCGAGCTTTTCCAGATATACGATTGCGTCCAGCAAATCATACCCGCATGCCTCAAGTGCATTTTTTGCATCCTCATAGCTGACTCCTGTCTTCTCGCGAATTTTTTCTACCTTTTCTAATTGATCCATAATATTTTCCTCTCTTTCATCTTTCTTTTTCGGATGTGCTTTCTGCTTCACATCTTGTACCCTTATAGTAATCCTTAAAGATTAATCTATAAGGTAAGAAAGATTAAAATCAGATTAAAATTTCTATAATTTTCTGTATATCTATCATTAATTCTTCCGGCTTTGTCTGCATCCGGTCTTTTTTACATAATAACACAAGGGTATGTGTATATTCATCTATTTTTTTCACAACCCCCGTATCTCTTACATATGCCCCGCCTTCTTTGCGGGCATCCTTCTCAAAATGTGTGACCTCTGCCTGCACGCCGCTGTGCGCCTTTAAATATTGAAGCTTACGGTCAAGCTCGGAAATTTCATACTCATCCAGCTCGATTTCCTCCTCCGTCAGCCTTGCAGTCTCACGCACCGCCTCATCGTGACCTGTCAACGCGGCAAATGGTGCAAATTGGGCGGCGCGCATCATACGGTCCATAGGCGGATGCTTTTCGGAAACCGGTCTTTGCAAATGTATGATATCGCTGTAATCCTGTCTCATGCCTTATGTCCTCCGATCTGTTCATTCCGCTCTCTTGCAGTTGCCCCGTCCAGAAAATCCGTTCCGCGCAGAATCGCATTTTTCCCATATTTATTTTTTATTGAGACAAGCGCCTGCTGCATCTGCTTTTCCCGCGCCTGCTTCGCTTCTTTTTCTCTTTGCTCTTCCTCAAGCGCAGCATAATCGGTAAACAGCTCCAGCTGTTCATATGTCTGTTTCTCCGGGACATCCGCTTCCCGTATGACATGATTTGCGACAACTGTCATGCGCCGTGCAAAAAGCTTATGATCCACGATTCTGTCATACAACGCAAGCACAGCATCCACAATCGCCGATGTCGAAGATGTATATTCCTCCAGATTCGCCGTGCCGTGCGCGTGCTTCGGCACCTTTCGTCCATACCGGTCGCTTGTCACTTCTCCTTTATATTTTTTTGCTTTGTCTGTATCCTGAAGATTATTGATATCATATCCGACTGTCAATACCATCTGATCGGTGACAAGCCTTTTTTCAACCAAATCCAGCACTAACGCCTCTGTCATCTCGCGCACGACAATACGCGCCTGCTCTGCAGTATACGGGCATTGCAGCACCTGCCCTGAGCTTAAGCTGTTTGTGCTTGGACGATATGCCTTGATTTCCTCCATCGTGCATGGCTCATATCCCCATGCATGATCAATCAAAAGCTCTGCATTCACCCCAAACATCCGGAACAGCAAATCTTCATTGTAATAATCCTTCTCGCCGCCAAGTGAGCATCTTGCGATATCTCCCATCGTGTAAATCTGCTGTGCATGCAGCTTCTTTTGATACCCGATTCCGACACGCCAAAAATCCGTGAGCGGCTGATGATTCCACAGCAGCTCCCGATATCGCGTCTCATCCAATTCCGCAATTCTTGCCCCGCGCACATCCGGCTCCATATGCTTTGCCACGATATCCATTGCAATCTTGCACAAATAAAGGTTCGTACCGATTCCCGCCGTCGCCGTGATTCCGGTCGTATCATACACATCCTTTATCATCGTCTCCGCAAGCTCTCGCGCTGTCATGCCATATGTGTTGAGATATCCCGTCGCATCGATAAATACCTCATCCACAGAATAGACATGCATATCCTCCGGCGCCACATATTTCAGATAAATATCATAAATGCGCGTACTATATTCCATATAATGTGCCATTCGCGGCTTTGCCACCAGATAATCAAGCGCAAGCGTTGGTCTTGCCTGCACCTTTATATCATCATAGGATGAGCCTGTAAACTGTCTGCCCGGGATTTCGGAGAGTCTCCTGCGATTGACTTCCTTCACCCGCTGAACAACCTCAAACAGACGTGCTCTTCCGGGCACACCATACGCTTTTAGGGATGGAGAAACAGCCAGACAGATTGTTTTCTCCGTCCGGCTTTCATCTGCAACGACAAGATTCGTAGTGAGCGGATTCAACCCGCGCTCCACACATTCCACCGATGCATAAAATGATTTCAAATCTATTGCAATGTATTTTCGTTCCTGCATGTTGTTCTCCATTCAAGATAGGTTGTACATTAGGCGTTTGCGAAACTGCTACCATAAATCATTGAATTGTGCAGGATTAACAGTTTCATCGCAGACACGCTTTCGCTCGTTTCGAACGGTTTGCTTATGAAACTGTTAATCTTGCACAATCATATACATTTTATTATATGCAGTTTCGCAATTACTTATATTATACATACAGAACATATGTTTTTCAACATGTGAAATCTGCATACATGTCTTCGACACTTGCAAAAATCTTCTTCGAAGATTTTCACATTAAAAAGCGGGCTGTCATACGACAGCCCGCTGGGGAAAAATAAGAAGGAATCAATTGTTCTTCGAGATTTTCACATTATCCTTCAATAGCGATAAACTTCTTGTCTTCTACCTTTGGCTTATTCTCCATCCTCGGAATACTGATTTTCAAAACGCCATCCTCGAACTTTGCCTTGATGTCATCCTGTGTAACTGCGTCTCCTACGAAGAAGCTTCTGCTGCAGGAGCCCTCAAAACGCTCCTTACGGATATATTTACCGTTTGCATCCTTTTCGTCATTCGAGGTCTTCGATGTTGCCTTGATAATCAGATAGCCATCCTTTACTTCACCTGTCACATCTTCCTTTTTGAATCCCGGAAGATTCATGGAAATTTCATATCCACTCTCTGTCTCCATAATATCCGTATTCATCAGATTCTGACTTGGAGACGCATAAGAGCGTGCAGGTCTGAAGCTTGGTACATCAAATAAATCATCCATAAAATCACTACTAAAAATACTTGGCATTAACATAAGCCATCCTCCCTTTCATAAACCTCCGGCCTTTTCTCGGTTCGGAGTATCCTTATTTCTTGTTCTGATGTTAATATAACACTCTTGTTAGCACTCGTCAATATCGAGTGCTAACAATTCACAATTTTTTCACATTTTAGAAGAAGAGCATGACTCCGCCGAGTACACAAAGCAATCCACCGGTAACACGATTCAGCAGTTTAACATTGGCTTTGTTTGCCCATCTTGCGCCAAACTGCGCGAAAACAAGTGTACTGATGATGCAGACAATCATAATCAAAGCATCCGGTGCACCACCGATATAAAAATGAGAAATCGCTCCGGCAAACGCCGTAAACGCCATAATGAACACACTGGTTCCAACCGCTGTTTTCAGCTCATAGCCAAGTACACTTGTCAGTACCAAAAGGAGCATCATACCTCCCCCGGCGCCTACAAATCCACATATAAATCCAATCACACTGCCACATAGAATAGATTGAATGACCTTTTGCTTCTCACTCTTATTTGCCTGCACTTCCTTCGTCGTCGTAATCGGTTTTACAATAAATTTCACGCCGACAAGCAACGTCATACCTTTGGAAAAGCCTCCCATTGTTTCATTTGGCAAAAACGAGGCAATAAAGCTTCCAACAAGCGTAAATATCAACACGGCAATTAACATAATCCCGCCATGCCGGATGTCAATGTTATCATTTTTCTTATATGTGTACGCACTTACAGCGGAGGCAAGCACATCCGATGCGAGGGCGATTCCAATCGCCTGATATGCCGGTACTCCAAGAAATGTAATCAACATCGGAGAAACTACCGCTGCCGCCGAAAGTCCTGCAAGTCCGGTTCCAAGTCCCGCTCCAAGCCCTGCCACGATGCAAACAATCAACTCTGTCACTGTCATTTTTCTCATCCTTCCTTTTTCTTCTGTTCTTTATCCTGCATTTTTTTAATCCCGAAGTCCTTTATAAAGCTGTATCAACACGGTCGGTATCACTGCAAGTGCTGTGATCGTTCCAACGAACCTCAAATTGAGTGCCGCAACGCAAAACACGCTGTGCAGCCCCGGTACAAACAACGCAAGGGCTAACAGACACACACCTGCAAAAAATGCATACACACTATATTTATTTGAACGAAAGCCAAGCTTGAAGATTGACTTTTCGCTCCTGCAATTAAAGCCATGAAACAATCTGGCAAGGGTTAGCGTTGCAAATGCCATCGTCGATGCCACGCCCGCATCCTCCCAAAGTCCGATATGGTATGCTGTCATAGTTGCAACTGCCATGAGCGCACCCTCTACAATCATAGCACAAAGAAAATCCTTTGTCATAATACTTTCCTTCGGATTTCTCGGCTTATCCGCAAGCAGTTTTTCATCTGCCGGTTCCATACCGATTGCAAGTGCAGGGAGAGAATCGGTCAGCAAATTAATGAACAACAGATGCACCGGTGCAAAAGGAACCGCAAGTCCGCGAATGGACGTGTAAAGCACAGACAGAATTCCCGCCATGTTTCCGGAGAGCAAAAATAAAATTGCATTTTTGATATTTCGATATACATTCCGTCCGTTTGTCACTGCCTTAATAATCGTAGCAAAATTGTCATCCGCAAGAATCATAGCTGCTGCGTCCTTGGACACCTCCGTTCCCGTGATTCCCATTGCAACGCCGATATCTGCCTTTTTGAGTGCCGGTGCATCATTCACGCCATCTCCCGTCATCGAAACAATATTTCCCTTTCTCTGCCATGCATCGACAATCCGTATTTTATTTTCCGGTGATACTCTTGCGTAAACCGATATCCTTGTAATCCTATCATCAAGCTGCTCATCATTTAGTGCATCTATTTCCGCCCCGGTGAGTGCCAGATCCCCCTCTTCATAAATGCCAATCTGCTTTGCTATTGCAACGGCCGTAATTTTGTGATCACCGGTAATCATAATCGGACGGATGCCTGCCCGCTTCGCATCTGCCACTGCCTCCGCCGACTCCGGACGCGGTGGGTCAACCATAGAGATAAGGCCTAGAAATGTAAGTCCGCATTCCGCTTGAACATTCAGAGGCTCATCCCATTCCTTGTACGCAAATGCCAGAACACGCAAGCCCTGCTCGGAAAAGCTCCGGTTTTGTCTGTATATTTTTTCCTTTTCCGCCTCGGTCATCGGATGGATGCCGTCGGCATACCGCACATTTGCACATCGGTCAAGCAATACGTCCACAGCACCCTTTGTGAGAATCGTCGGGATTCCGTGAATACAATATTTCGTACTCATCAGCTTACGGTCGGAATCGAAAGGCACCTCCTCCAGTCGTGCCATCGTCTGCCGAATCGCATCCTCGCGGACATCCTCCTTCGCGAGAAAGGAATTCGGCTCAAGCTGTATCCTGCGGAACATTTCCAGCAGTGCAAACTCAGTCGGGTCCCCGATGCCCTTGCCGTCCACAATGTTTGAGTCGTTCGTGAGAATTGCGTCATAGAGCAGATAACGTTGTGTCTCGTCCTGAATATCCAGCTCCTCCGGCGTATATACCCTGCCATCCACATAAATAGTCTGCACAGTCATTTTATTTTGCGTCAGCGTTCCGGTCTTATCCGAACAGATGACCGAAACACAGCCGAGACTTTCCACGGCTTTTAAATCCTTGATAATGGCATGTTCCCGCGCCATCTTCTGTGTTCCGAATGCCTGCACGATTGTGACAATTGAGGAAAGTGCCTCCGGGATTGCCGCAACAGCCAGCGCAACCGCAAACATCATAGAATCAAGCAAGGACATATCACGATACATGCAGAGCGCAAATACGATAGCGCATACAACCATTATCAGCATTGCAAGCCTGCCGCTGAATTTATCCAGGCTCTCCTGAAGAGGCGTTTTCCGTTCCTTTGCTGCATTCATCAGCCCCGCAATTTTTCCAAGCTCCGTATCCATACCGGTACTTACGACCACGATTTCCGCACGTCCGTATGTGACAAGACTTCCCGCATACACCATATTGACACGATCGGCGAGCGCGACATCGCCGTTTACGACCGCATCCGTCTTTTCTACATTAGCGGATTCACCCGTCAGAGAGCTTTCATTGACCTGCAAGGAGTAATTGTGCAAAATCCTGCCGTCTGCCACAAGCATGTCGCCTGCCTCAAGCAAAATAATATCACCCGGCACAACCTCTCTCGACGGAATCTCCTGTTTTATCCCATCTCTTATTACCTTTGCATTCGGAGATGACAGTTGTTTCAGGCTTTCCAACGAGCGCTGTGCTTTCACATGCTGCATGGTTCCAAGTACCGCATTCATGATTAGCACACATATAATAACAATCGCACTCTCCGCATTGCCGGAAAACATGGAAATCACAGCCGCTATTATCAGGATGATGACAAGCATATCTGCAAACTGCCCGAAAAACACCTGCATGGTGCTTTTTTTCTTCCCCTCCTGCAATACATTTTCACCCTTTTCCGCCCGGATTTCTTCTGCACGTCTTAGATTTAAGCCCCGCTCCGTCACACCAAACGCCTGCATTACAGTATTTGCTGTTTCCATCCAATACATTCTTTCTTCCATACACACAAGCCTCCTTTTTTCATAATTACATTTCTCTGCCGCATAGTAAGTATCTCTTTTGCATGTATGAAAAAAGAGACCCTTATCGCACGACAAACATGCGATAAAAGTCTCGTTCCAATCGAAAGCTGTGTACTGCCCGGTTTCCAATCATACACTGTATGCATCTTGAAAACGTGATGACGATCAGTACAACACTGAACACCCAGTGTGAACTACTCCCTAATATCTCATTCACGATATCACAGAGGGCTGTCGGTTGTCAAACATTTTCCATCGACAAATATCCGAAAATTTCAAACTATTTCTTAAAGAAACTGTAAAGTCCCATAACAAAAACAACCAAAACTATTACCGGCAAAACATATGTCATATACGGCCGCATAAATTTCTTAACCTTCAGACCCTTGCCTGTATTTGCCTCGTCAAAGAATTTATCAAAGCCCCAGCCCTTTTTATTTACGCAGAAGAATATAAAAATCAAAGAGCCAATCGGCAAAATAATATTGCTAACTAAAAAGTCCTCGAGATCCATAATGCCGGAGCCCGCTCCGAATGGTTGGACGCCACTTAACACATTAAATCCTAATGCACAAGGCAGCGATAATATGAACATCAGTATACCATCAATCAGGCACGTCTTTTTCCTGCTCCAGCCTGTCATATCCATCGTAGAGGCAATGATGCCTTCAAACACGGCAAAAATTGTAGAGAGTGATGCGAACGACATAAATATAAAGAACAGGCTGCCCCACAAACGCCCCAGAGGCATATTGTTAAATATATTCGGCAAAGTGATAAAAATCAGACCCGGACCACTATCTACTTCAACACCATTCGTAAAGCAGGCAGGGAAAATAATCAAGCCTGAAACAAATGCCACAAATGTATCAAGTACAGCAACATTAACCGCCTCTCCCATAAGCGCCCGGTCTTTTCCTATGTAGCTTCCAAATATAGCCATTGCGCCAATACCTAAGCTAAGCGTAAAGAACGCCTGGTTCATTGCCGCAACGATTACGTTTCCGATACCCGCGTCTTTCATCTTTTGAAAATCCGGCACAAGATAAAATGCCAAGCCCTTCTGACTGCCGCTCATAAAAATACTGTTTACAGCAAGAACGACCATAATAACAAGTAACGCAATCATCATGAATTTTGTGATTCGCTCAAGTCCGTCTTTTAAACCAAACGAGCATACAAGAAAACCGATCACAACAACGAGCAGCATATATAAAACCATCGACTTGCCATCAAGCAGCACATTGTTAAAATACTGACCGACGCCCGCTGTGTCCAGTCCTTCAAAATCGCCTTTCGCCGTCGAAACAAAATATCGGAGCATCCAGCCGGTTACGGTTGTATAAAACATCATCAAAAGAACCAGCCCGATCACGCATAAGTACCCATGCAGATGCCACTTGGAGCCTTTGGGCTCGAGCTGCTGATAAAGTCTTGCAGGACTTTTCTGGCTTGCGCGTCCAAGGGAAAATTCCATCGTCATGACGGGAATTCCCAGAATAAGCAGAAAGAATACATAAATCAGTACAAATATTCCTCCGCCGTATTGACCGACAATATACGGAAACTTCCACACATTTCCTATTCCTATCGCACAGCCCGCACTCAGCAGAATAAAGCCTAATCTGCTGCCCAATCTCTCTCTTTCCATAATCCCTACATCTCCTATTATTTTAAATTCTCTTTCAATAATCTTCCTTCAACAAAAAATCTCCCAAATACACAATCCTGACTCCGTTAATATTACCTGCAGCAAGCTCATCAAGCGTTACCACATATTTCGGATAATGGTCTTTGATTTCAAGCAAATTGGTAATTTCTCGGTCAGATTCCTCCGGAAGCCCGCGGCATACCTGTACATAAATACGCTCATCACGCCGTTCCGCGACAAAATCAATTTCCTTCGTTTCATTTTTCCCGATGTAAACCTCATAGCCTTTTCTGCGAAGTTCAAAATACACAATATTTTCAAGCATGGCAGCAACAGATTTCGAATTAAATCCCATCATGCAATATTTGAGAGAAGCATCTGCAAGATAGAATTTCTCCTGCGTCTTCAGCACGGATTTCCCCTGCAAATCATATCGCTGACAACGATAAATTACAAAAGCCTTTTCCAGCCATTCCAGATAATTATAGACGGATTCAACAGAAAGGGAACGTCCCTCACTTTTTAAAAACTTTACAATCGCATTCGCGGAAAAGGTCTTGCCTACATTTTCCACCACATATTTTACGACACGGTTAAAGAGGTCAAAATTCTTGACATTATGACGCTTTGTAATATCGCTGGTGATAACAGAATTATAGATTCCCTCAACAATCTGATAAGCTGCATTTTCATCAAAGCTGTTTAACGCAACAATCGGAAATCCCCCCATCCTGATATAATCATTCAGCAGGTCCTTTGATGTACGTCCGGATTGCCCCTTAAATTCCATATATTCAGCAAAGGACAGCGTAAATACGGGAATCGAAATATACCTGCCTGTCAGGTATGTTGATATTTCACCTGCCATCAATTTTGAATTAGAGCCTGTGACATAAATATCCGTATTGGAATTTTCAAGCAAGGCATTGACGGCCTTTTCCCAATCCTTAATTTCCTGTACTTCATCCAGCAAAAGATAATAACGCTCCCCGTCGGTCATCTTCTCCTTGATCCCGTTGTACATATCCTTATCAGTCATACCGGCATCAAAATCTTCCGAAGTATAACACATATTGATAATGTGATCGATCTTAACACCGGCCTTTATTAAATCTTCGTGAAGCATACTTAAAATTGTCGATTTGCCACAACGACGTATACCCGCCAATATTTTTACCAGCGGCACATCACGGTAGGTTTTCAATATATCCAAATAGTAAGCCCTGACAATCATACTATCTCCTCCTCTCTGCTAGTATATCCAAAAACTTTTATAAATTCAATAGTTTTTGCTTGTTTTGAGGAAAAACTTTGTGTGACGGACAATGTTTTATTTATATTTGAACAACTTCAATGTTACTTCCTATAATATAACTCAAAAGAGCCGGATTTCTCCGACTCTCTCAAGTATACATCTATCTGATTTATATTTTCAATTCGTTTGTTCTATGATTTATTTATGCTTTCTTCGAATATACAGTGTCATGCCTCCTGCAAAAGAAACAAGGAGCATAAAAATCACTATGAATAATGGTGTTGTGTCTCCGGTCTTTGGTGACGGCACATTACTATTATCAGTCTCCGTTGTAGGAGGCACTACCTCGGCCGGCTGCTCTGTGACCGTTTCTTCCGTAATTGGCTGTTCTGTGGTCGGTTCCTCTGTAACCGGTTCCTCAGTTGTTGGCTGCTCTGTAGTCGGTTCTTCCGTCGTTGGTTCTTCCGTCGTTGATTCCTCCGTCGTTGGCTCCGTAATATCTCTTACCTCAGAAATTATCAATCCAACCGACATCTTCGTATTGCCAATTGCAGCAGGTCCGTTTGTTTCATAATCATACCATACCGCATCTCCCACAGAAGGAGTCTTAGAAAGATTGATCCGATTGGATGAACAGTCATATGTAGATCCATTTGCTTCCATCCAATAATCGGATATGCTTAGCTTCTCTCGATCTGACAAAAGCCCTGTCAGATCAATATAATACTCGTCTCCATTTTTATACAACGGAACCTTTACATTTTGCAAATCTTCAAAGTCTATCAACCGTGTATTTCTACTTAAATCCAAGCTGCACAAGGAATTTCCTTCACAATCTAATTGTGACAGGTTCGGATTTTGACTCACATCCAAACTGGTCAAGTCATTATTACTGCAATACAACCTGTATATAGCCGGATTGTTACTTACATTTAAGCTGCTTATATTATTATTAGAACAGACAAAATGTCCCAAAAGCGGATTATGACTCACATCCAGGCTGCTTATATTGTTATAGCTGCAATCCAGAGCATCTAATGCCGAATTGTGACTCACATCCAGACTGCTTATATTATTATGCCCGCAATGTAAAGACTCCAAAACAGAATGACTACTCACATTCAGACTGCTTATATTATTATTCCCGCAAGACAGGTCTGTTAAATTCGTATTGCGGCTTACATCTAAAGAACTCAAATTATTGTCGCTACAGTCGAGTCTTTCCAAAGCCGTATTATGACTTACATTTAAGGTACTCAAATTATTCTCGCTACAGTCCAATATCTCCAAGGCCGTATTATGACTTACATCCAAGGTACTCAAGCTATTTTCGCTACAGTACAATTCCGTCAATGCTGTATTATTACTTACATCCAAGGTACTCAAATTTGCATCTACGCAGCATAAATCTGTCAATTTCCGGTTATTGCTCACATCCAAAGTACCCAACTGGTTCCCCTGTGAATGCAAAGTTGTCAATTCCGGAAAATATTCTATTCCCTTCAAGCTTGTAATGGGATCGTCATTCACAGTAAAAATAATAGATGTACAGTCTAATCTCTCATCAGCCGATAAAATTCCATTATTATCATCATCAAACGCACTTTTCACATAATTCCGAAATACAGCGTCAGGAAAGGTTGTCTCATCAATTGTAACATCTACATACACCGCCGCTTTCGCCTCCTTCATTCCCGCAGCCGGTGTAAATAAACTGATTCCCATAACTGCAAGCATGGAAATACCTATCATGCTTCGCCTTGTTTTTCGTTTTCTCATTTTTATTTTCCTTTCTCATCTCATCTTCTCTTCATCTCCTGATTTTCAGGATATACAAGGTTTCTTTTTATGGTTATTCTACAGGCAATACCGCAAAAAACAATATACCGGAGGTTGCAATTAAGCAACCTCCGGTTGAATCGTGGGTATTATTTATTTTTATGGTTCCTCTATTGTCAAAAATTTCATATAAGTATCAATGTCAAGTGCATTTGCGCTCAATTCCGAGCTTGCTGATAAACGGTATATTGTTCCATTTTTCATATCTGCGGCAGCCTCAAAGTAATATTTTTCATGCGGTTCGTCCATAGATTGATACTTCTCCGTATAAAAATAATAATAAATGATCTTTCCGTTTATCTCAATGCTTTGTACCTCTGAATCTGCATCCGCCCATATGGCTGCCCCCTCTGTCATCACCTCCTGCGCATCCGTACCGCCACGCCGATGTCCACCGACAACCGTCACCGCAATATCTCTATCCGCATCATAATATGCCTTCATACTGTAATTGCCCGGTTTTATCTCCTGTCCCATCAAATAGAAATTATCCGTAATCTGATATGCCGCCAACATGCTATCCGCTTCGTCATATAATGCATCCTCAGGCACAAACGTCTCCGTAACGACCACCTGTAAATCTGTATACATCTCTGTCGCTACATATGTCGTTCCGGTAGGTGTATCCTCCTCGTCCGTCGGCCTTGCTCCACACAGCATGGAATCCGCAATCAAAATATACGACTCGTATGCTCTAATCAGTTCTTCCTCCGTCTGATATTTCATTTGGTCTATGCCCAGACAGCGCACCATAATCTCAAAAACGTGCTCCTCATCCGCCTCCTTATAGGCAAGCAATACCGTTTCTCCCTCATCCTCATACACACAGTAGATATAGGAATTTCTGTCAACCGCGAGCTCATCAAACGGCTTCATTAACCGAAACCATCCGGCTATATCGTCGCTCAGTGAGTCAAGCTCCTGAACCGTCGATGCATAGCTTCCCTCCATCACAGATATTGCCATTTCAAAGTTCCCGTTATCAGAATAGGAAAGTCCAATTTCCTGATCTACCATCGCCATATATTTATTCGGAATCGGAATGGCAAAGCCACCGACAACGGCGGTTCCCATATAATCGGTATTATCCGTATTCCTGTCAACAGCCATTTCATGCTTCCGAACTATCAAAAGCACACTCAATGTTACAATCACGCCAATCGTAAATGCTGTGGCAACAATAACTGTTATCTTTTTCCTGCTCATTTTCTTCCAACCTCTCTTGCCAACAAAATCCATGTACCGAGAAGAACCAAGCTGACCGATATTATTATAATCATTGTACCGGCAGCATAATTGACCGATATTTTATCCCCGTCAGCATTGATATAGCAGTATATATAATCTCCGTTTCTGACACCATTTGTATCAAGCAGAACTGTTTTTATAACCGGGGTGCCGTCCTCTCCATAGCTGCTCACATCAGCCAGAGAATACTGTGTATGAAGCTTCTCCACCCTTACCAGAGCCTTTTCACTGTCCGACTTGTCCCAGGCCTGATGCATCAAACATCCTGCCAAAAGAACCAGTGATCCAAGCAAAAGTACGCTGACCAGCGCCAGACTGATATATAATCCGGCTTTCACGCTTTTACCCTCTATATTCGAACTCCGTTCCTCCTGGTTTTCTGTATGTGCGTCCTTTTCATTTATTTCCTTTATATTTTCCGGCGCTTCTTTCTCACACTGCAAGGAAGAAGTTGCAAGCTCCTCCTCATGTTCGTCAAATACAGACTCACCTTCTGTCCCTTTCAACAGATAGTCCACACTCACCTGATATAACTCCGATATTTTTAAAAGCTTATTTACATCCGGAAGGGTTTTATCAAGCTCCCATTTTGACACAGCCTGCCTGCTGACATCTAATCGTTCCGCAAACTCCTCCTGTGTCATATTATGATTTACCCGTAATTCTGCCAGTCGTTCTCCTATCAATGTGATACCCTCGCTACTTTCATTTTATCCCGCAACCGTGAATCTGTTTTCTCGGTTTTTGCTATACGAAATTTTATCCATTCTCCTGATTTTTGTCCACAACTCGCAGGTTTCTCTCCCGCAACCTGTGGTAGCATCCTTTGTTTTACACGCTAAAAGCGAATCCCCAGACGATAAAGCAAAAGACGAACGAAGCTCCATGTATCCTCGTTCGTCTCTGGTTCAAGCTCAAAATTTCTATTAAGTCTCATTACAAATTATTTTACAGCGGCAAACCCAAGACCTGTATTGCTCTTTTTGTCTTGATATGTCATATGTATAGAATTTATCAAAACATGATACATCAAGGTTAGAACATATTAGTTTATTTGTAAATACTATCTTTAATTTTAATGGGGAAATTTCCAAATAATATTGATTTTTATATTTTGTTTTGCTATAATATCGCTATCAAGGGCGTAATAAGTTAAATTTGAAACATTGTTTATACGTGTTTATTCCCGTTTATGAAAGTGAACCTGAGTAAACAAATAAAAACAAAGAATTAAATTTAATTAATTTTGTCTGACGATTGCTTTTCTATCTCATGGGGAAAGTGTTTTTTGTCAGGCTATTATTATGCCTTTTGGTAAATATATTACCGAAAGGATTTTTTATTATGGAAAAAAAATTAGTATGGAACATGGTACAAGGGCAAATCGGATATGAATTTAAAAATCTTGATTTGCTGAAACAAGCGTTTACCCGCCGTTCTTACACCGAAGAAAACGGCGGAGAAAACAATGAGGTACTCGAATTTATCGGAGATAAAGCACTTGATTTTGTGGTTGTAAAACTACTTATTCAAAAATACGGGTGCTTGACAAATGGCAACTCATTCAATTGCGATTACAACGAAGGAGATTTAACCAAAATTAAAAGCCGAATGGTCAGTAAAAAGGCTTTGGCTTGTCGAATGGATGAACTCGGTTTTTCAGAACACCTTATCATGGGCAAAGGCGACATACAGAAAAACATCAACGAGGAATATTCTGTAAAAGAAGACCTTTTTGAAGCGATTATCGGAGCCGTGACCATTGATTCCGGATGGGATTTAAAGGAATTGCAGAAAGTAGTAGAAGCAATGCTTGTGCCAGAGGATTTTTTAAGCGACGATACTGACACAAATTATGTTCGCCTGATTCAAGAGTGGGAAATGCAGGAAAACGGTTGCATCCCCTGGTATAAGTATAATGAAGCTCCCTACACCGCTTGGTATGTGAAAGAAAAAAATACTATATATCAGAAATTTCCACTGCAATATGATTATTCTAAGTTGAAATATCATTGCTATCTTAAACTTTTGGATTCTTTGCCTGTGTTTTGCGGATTCGGCACTTCTATCAGAGAAGCAAGAATGGCTACATGTAAGCTGGCGTATGAATACCTGGAAAAAAATGATATGCTTTTCACAATTCGTGATGAAATTGAAAATCCGAATCGTGACGATGCAATCAACCAATTGGAAATATTAGCCCGGCGAGGATATTTTTCTATTCCAACCTACGAATTTAACGAATCATATGATGATAATGGCAATCCCGTTTGGACTTGCGAATGCCACATAGAGGAAGAGGATTATTACTTTGATGAAACATCATCCTCAAAAAAAGATGCCAAAAAGGGTGCTGCATACAATATGCTTTTAAATGTCCTCGGATTGGAGGATGAAGAACGTGAACGACAAGAAGAGGAAGATTGGTAACCGACACTGTCCTGAAAATAGCGCAATTTTAGTCAAGTTAGATTTACTGAATCGTACTTGACTAAAATGTGTTTATATGGCATGAACTTACAGCACTGAACAAGCTGTATGCATCAAATAAGTTTGAGTTTTCTGTTATATATGGACGGCGACGTGTCGGAAAAACTGCGCTGATTAATCAGTTTATTAAGGATAAAAAAACAATCTATTTTATGGGCGTTGAAAGTAATGCCAAGCAGAACCTCGAAAACTTCAGTAAAAGTATTATTGAATATCATACCGGGATAGAAACAGGGACCTCCTTTCTTTCCTTTCAGGCGGCGTTGGAATATGTTTTCAAACTGTCCGAAAAGGAGCGCCTGATTCTTGCTATCGATGAATATCCTTATGTTGCCCGATCGTCAAAAAGCCTCGCATCAACGCTTCAGCTTTTAATTTCTGAACTGTTCCATCAAAGGAACAAAACAGTCCATGTCGCTACGGTAATGATTCACATCGAGCACTGCTATGTATTCGTCCGCTATTCCAATCTGAACATTGTATGCCGGCAGCAGCTGGTCATTCCCCATGTAGTCTTTTTTGATCCGCATAAAGGTGGCAGAATGATCTGTTTTAGAGTAACTGTTGCGCTCCGGTCCGCAGATTGTAAGTTTTTCTACATACTCATCTAACTTTTCCGCATACTGTAGCAGCGTTTCATACTGACGCTGCTGTATTGTCCTGCGATGCCCTTTGCCATAGACAAAAGCGGAACTGTCAAGCTTGTAAAATTCAGCATAGTGTTCCGCCATTTCACGTAGTTCCTCCGGAACATACTCTGTATTTGTCTGAAACTTTACTCCGGAAAATGAAAGTGTCTGATTGATCTCATCGAGAAGAGCAGTAACCTTTTCAAAAAGACGGTACCTTGATTTTTCCGTCGCATTCTTCCATACCCAGGAGTACTTGTTTGCATTCGCTTCAAACTTGGAGCCATCAATATAGATATGGTTCAGGTCGACTTGCTCCGTTTCAAAAATCTTTTGATTAATATCGTAGAAGATTTCCTCAATGGAGTCAGCCAGCACTTCATTGATAAAATACCCGAATGTACGGTAAGTTGGCTGTTCATGATCCATTAGATACATAAACCGAATGTTGACTTTGCAGTTGTCTTCCAGTTCTCTGAGTGACATATACCCCTGCGTCATAAAACCGAAGAGTACCGTTTTTAACATGT